>CAZJVX010000001.1:0-4831 GCA_964549345.1 uncultured Flavobacteriales bacterium
TTGGTTTTGTGGAATCCATGGGTCTTAAAGCCAATGTAAAACCTGCTATATTACCAGCTATTTCTGCTGCAGATATGATGTGTTAAATTCCGACAAAAAGCTTTCTGCTGAGAGTTTGATTAGGTGTTTTTAATTCGTAGATATAAACCCCATTAGGTACAATATTTCCAATTTTATCCTTTCTGTTCCATTTAATTTGGTGTAGCCCACTGCTCATATCTTGATGTATTAATGTATTTACTTTTTTGCCCAAAATGTCATATATATTGATGTATACTTTAGATCTGGCTTTTAAGTGAAAAGAAATAGTGGTGATATCTAAAAATGGATTAGGGTGATTTTGATAAAGGGTATTATGGTTTAATGTGGAGCTAGAAACACTTAGTGGTTGCAAAGACCACCCTAGATCTTGAAGAATACCTAGTGTTATAGGACCCGGTGTAAGATTGGTTTCACCTGTGCTGCTGTAGGGGGTCATTAGTCCATCTGGAGAACTTGCAGAAAAAGACGATTCATTTAGATGCAGAATACTAGATCCAAATGCAAAAGTACTTGGCGCAAATAGTCTCGGTCTAGATTGATTATTTGCGTTAATGGCATTTAACCCATTAAAATAGAGGTTATTTCCTGTAAACTGTGCTGTTAGAGCCATGGATGGATTTAGATAAAGTAGAGAATCTATTAGCCGTTCACCTTGTAAATTTTCTAAAAAAAGATCATAAATTAAGGGCTCCCCATTCAATGGGGGAATAGAGAATGAAGCTAGGGTATTTACTATAGGGTCGATAATGGTACTAAACGAACCAACACCATTTTGGTCAAGGTTTGCAACAGAGTAAAACCCAATACCATGTCCTATTTCATGTAACAGTACTTTAACTAAATGGTATTGATTTTGCGGACAATTTCCATCAGTTCCCATATACCAATTTCGGGTGCTATCGATATAAATGTCCATATCAACTTCCGATATACCTAAGTCATTTCCTGCTATAGCCTTAGCTAAACTTGTTGGATACCAAACATTATTGATGGGGGCATTTTGAAAATCTTTTACTCCATTACTTAATGTTAACCCTAGAAAACCAAACGGACTGGCGTCAACCCAATAAAAATTAATTTTAATAGGAACATTTGAAATTAGAATATTACTCCAAATACTACAGGCTTTACCCATAGCTGTTTCTGCTTCGGAAGATGAGTAATGGTAGTTAACCTGAAAATGGGAACTCTGACTGAAAGCAGAAAAACTAATTAAAACCAAGTATGATATGTAGCTGCACCTTTTAAACAGGTTCATAATGAACAAGTTAAAAAGAAACGGACAGAGCTAATCTAATTCTTGATGATTTTTTTCTGATGATTTTTTCCTGCCACATTTATATCTAAAATATAGATACCCTTTTTAAATGAAGATAAATCAACGGTGTTGGACTTGGTTGTCAATAGAAGTCTTCCAGATAAATCAAAAATTGAAAAATGAGTTGTTTTTTTACTATCTGAAATTATATTCAATAATCCATCCGTTGGATTGGGATAAACAAGTAGGTTGTCATCTACTGGATTTAATTCATCGGAAACTACGGTATTGAATTCAAACCAGTTTAGGTTGAACTCTTGCCCTGTTATGAGAATTCGCACATGATAAATTCCTTTGTCAAGCCAAAACACCTCAGATGCAGTAGTGGTTTGCCAGTTTTGCCACCCTCCTGTGGAGCTGAAATCAATTTGATTTAGTATGGTTGCTCCACCGGAACTATCTATTAATTGAAGCTCTAACCCCCCACTAAATCCATTGGACGCATTTCGATAGCTGACTTGGAAACTGCCAGAATAAATGGCATTAATATAATAATCAACATAATCTCCTGGGTGAAGGTATCCAATATTTTGTCCTCCTCCAATGTCTGAACAACCCTCAAGTCCAATTCCAGATTCATTAAAATAATCTTCAGCTTGTATTATACCAGGTATACAATTATTAGAGCAAGATATGGTGTTCTTTACAGGCCTATAGGCAAAAGGACTTAACGTGTTCCCATCTGTACTAGAGAGTTGTGTCCCGTTGTAAGAAACCGAAATTTTAGTGGGTTGTCCGGTAGAGGGAGAAAATCCTTGAATAGCTGAGTTAAGAACTAGCGTAACATAACGTGGATTAGCAGGGTCAAATTGAAGGTTGTTAATGATCATGTTTTGAGTAGAATCCGTATATACATCAAAAACTTGATTGGGATTACTTAATATACTTGCAGGTATGCTATTATTGTCAATGGGTTTATTAAAAAGAAGTTTTATTCGATATTGATCTATTGTTTCACCAGAAAGATATAATGCAGATAACGTATCTATGGTGCCTGATTTAACAAATTCAAATGAGTTAATATTGATTTCTCCTTCATCACAATGCAGTCTGATTTTTTGATTACCTGCACTAAGCATAGCATTAGAAACAGTAACCGTATTCCAGAAACTCCAACTATTGGTATTGGGTAAGGCAGCAGTTGAGGTGAAGGCCGTATCATTTAGAGAAAAGTAGATTTTTGAATCGGGATTATTGGCGGAGTATCTTATATTAATATCATACACTGCACTGGTATCCACATTCACTTCATATTGCATCCACTCATTTTCCTCAAACCATCCAACTTGATAGCCGTTATGAAATAAATAAACGTCATTACAAGCACTGATATCGGCACCATCATTTCGATACATCCATCCATTGTTCCATGGGGTGTAATTTCCTGTAGTTACCTGGTAAGTGGCCACGACATTATCTTGATAAGCTTCACCTACCACCCCCAAGTCAAAATCAGTAGCATATATCCTTCCAGGAATTTCAGCCACAGAGTCAAATGGGATAGTTTGATTGGAATTTACTTGCCTAAACATGGCATCAATTACATCCTTTTGAAAGTGACAATTTTCAAGTTTTAAATCTTCAGTGAGTTGATTAAGGGTATTTGTAGTATAGGTTGCTGAGGGCATTCCACTTCCTCCACTCCAGTAGTCTAATAAATTTTGAAAATCCACAGTCTTAGTAACCGACATGGGACAAGAAATAGACTCTAATTTTTTCATAGGCCACCAAGCCCATCCTATATCGTGGTCTTCTATAAGCCGGATCGCATCCCTAAACCATACATTAGAATTTTCTCCTGATTCACCAAACCATAGCGGAACATTCCAAGTATTTCTGATGTCAAGCACCCATTGAATGTCTGCTTGATAGTTTTCAGACCAATATTTGTGGGGACTATAAACCATATTAGAATCCCATGGAGGGGTTAATCCGCTAAAATCGTTTGCATACCAATTCCCTTCAATAAAAATAATGTGATTTTGATCAACTGACCTCACACTATCTGTCAATTCCATGTAAAAATTCCTTAGCTCATTATTTCCTAAATTCCAATTCACTTCATTTAAGTAATCATATCCTGCAATAGCTGGTTCGTTTTGATAATGTTCAGCAATCTTCCTCCACAAGGAAAAGGTCTTGTTTTTATTTAAGTTACTTTCCCATAAGGAAGGATAGGCTGGATTATAGTCACTAATTCCTGTATTCCCGCCCTGACCTCCAGGAGCTGCATGTAAGTCTAAAATGACATACATGTTGTTTTGCTTACACCAAGAAACAAGGCTATCTGTCATTTCAAAGCCTTTAGTAATCCAAGTGTTTTGACCTTGTACGGGCTCTTCTTGTATGGACAATGTAAAAAGGTTGTAATGCATGGGTAGTCTTATCGAATTGAATCCCCAAGAAGCTAAAGAATCGATATCCACCTTTCTCACATGATTAGCATACCAATTGTTCAAGAATGTATCCTTAGCTGCTGTTCCAATTAGCTGTTCAACCTTTTCTTCAAATTCCCACTGTGCTGAAGCAAATCCAGCGGCTTGAATTTGATAGGGTTCAATTAGCATCCAACCTCCCAGATTCATTGCTTTCAATATAACCGTGTCTCCATTTGCATTTACAATGGCTTTACCATTTGTTGACAACCAAGATTGACCAAAGAGAAAATGTAAATTGAGGCTAAGTAAGAAAAAAAATAAAAATCTATAGTACATACTTTAATAGCATGGATTTTGGTCAATTCCGCCATTTGAACTTTGAATATCATAGTATGGGATAGGTAATAATTCACTACAACCTTGAACAAAATTAGTTTTTCCGAAAGTCAGACCTAAATGATCAAAATTTTGAAATACAGTGCTAGCATCACCCCATCTTACTAAATCATAAAAACGATCGTGCTCTAATCCTAGTTCAACTCTACGCTCGTGGTAAACTACTGCTCTTAATTCTTCGTGATTTAAAAGATAGGTCTCTTTGTAACTGCTAATTGTAGCTGCATCAGGATATGCTGACAATCCAGCGCGTTGACGTATTAGTGCCAAGGAAGATTTAGCAGCATCTTCATCTCCTATCTCCATCGATGCTTCAGCGTGGACAAGCAGTAGATCCGCATAACGCATAAAAATGTAATCTAAGTTACCATTACAATCTGCAGTAATAGGTCTTTCATTGTCCGGAATTAAATATTTCTGAGACATATATCCTGTTGGCGGATTCCAACTTCCACCTGTAAAATCATGTGGCGCACCGCCAAAAGTGCCTGGTATCATTTCTCCGTCAAACACTACGCTGGCCTCTAGTCGGGTGTCGGTGGGTTCAAATGCTTGTATAAAATCTTCAGTAGGGCACTTAAAACCATATCCCCAACCCATATCTCTATCTCCAAACCATATACTTAGCCAAGATCCTTCATGTTCCCCCCAATGTCCATCTAAATCTTCTACCATATTAATAGACCAAATAACTTCG
>CAZJVX010000001.1:4931-27073 GCA_964549345.1 uncultured Flavobacteriales bacterium
GTGGCATTGAAGTTCATCATGTCATACATGCCTTGTTGGTCACCATTACTTTCACCTCCCTTTACGGCATCGTCTGACATTACAGATCCTACTGCCCAAAGACTAACAAGGTTGTTTCTCCAAGCCTGCACATCATATGCTGCAATAACGGCTTCATAAGCAGTTTCACCATCGACAAAGTAAGGTTTGTCAATATTTCCGGGCTGATCTAATTCAAGCCAATCTTTTGAGCATCCTAATAGGCTCAAAAAGCAAAAGAGGTATATTAATTTTCTCATATTATTAAATTAAAAAGTTGCGTTTATACCAAAATTCATTGTTTTAGGTATGGTGTAATTTCCTAAATCTGCTTTTTGTACAAAAACTCCCCATGTACTTCCAAGCTCAGGGTCACGTCCAGAGTATTTTGTAATGGTGAAGTAGTTTTGTAATGCGGCATAGAATCGTAGTTTTTCCATACCAATTTTCCTAGATACTGTCTTTGGTAAAGTGTATCCAAGCGAGATGTTTTTAAACCTTAAAAATGAACCATTTTCAATATATGCATCTGAAGCCCTGGCGTAATTGTTTTGGCGGTCACCACCCAATTGTGCAATAGTAGCATCTGGATTATCAGGTCTCCATGCATCCGTAATCATATAACTAACCATGTTAGTTTGCTCATATGGTGTTTCTGTGAATGCCTTCACAGTATTGAATATTTCATTTCCATGATTCCAATATAAAAACAAGTTAAAATCAAAACCCTTGTAGGAAAGATCACCTGTGAATCCCAGTGTAAAGTCAGGATATGGTGATCCAATTTTTACTTTGTCATTTTCGTCTAATTTCCCATCACCGTTTTGATCTTTAAATTTATAGTCTCCGGGACCTACCGTAGGTCCGTATGTTTGATAGGTAACCCCGTCTTCTGTATATGTAAGCACATCTATTTCTGATTGTGTCCCAAAAATACCATCTACTTCATATCCCCAAAAGTCGCCTACTTGAGAACCCACCTCGGTAAGCGTGTAATACTCTAAAGCATGAAATGCACCTCCTTCAATTCGTTGATCCGCATTGGAAGTAAGTTTAACGATCTTGTTAGTTACTTTCGTAATATTAGTAGAAAGGTTATATTTAAAATCACCGGCAATATCTTGGTAATTGATAGTTAAATCAAAACCTCTGTTTTCCATTTCACCAATATTTACTCGAGCAGCTCCACCAACTCCATATGCGTTTAACAAAGTATTATTATCCATGATCATATCGGATGTCGTTTTGATATAGTATTCTGCCGTTACCCATAACTTATTTTGAAGAAAACCTGCATCTAGGGCAATGTTTGTCATCCCTATAGTTTCCCATCTAAGATTTGGATTAGGAAAAAAGTCTACCGTAGAACCAGATATTTGATCAACTGTTCCATCAGGACCAAAAATCACATTAGAGCTATTGATAGAAGTAGTTCCGTTGTAGGCGAAATCTCCAGCTGGTTCGCTGTTTCCAATCTCTCCATAACCGCCTCTAAGTTTTAAAAAGCTTATATTCTTAACGCTTTTGAAAAATTCTTCTTTATGTATTTTCCAACCACCAGAAAAACCTGGGAATACACCAAATTTATATGACGATCCAAACCTAGAAGAACCATCTCTTCTTAATGTGGCCGTTAAAAAGTACTTATCATCATATTCATAATTTAATCTTCCAAAAACAGAAGCATATCTTCTGTAAGAAAATGAATTCCACCCCTCATTGTTAGCGTAGGCAATGTCGCCAGTTGACCCTAGTAACATGTTAGGTGGAGTTTCATTATTAACAGATCCACCTAAATATTTTTTGCTAAACCCAAAACTGTTTTGATTCCAGTCATAAGCAGATGTACCACCAAGAAGTGTAAAGTTGTTTTTCCCAAATTCTTGCTTTATTTCGATAGTATTTTCCCAATTCCAAGAAAAGTATCGATTGGTATTGTAACCAAATTCATCAATTTGGTTCTGATCCGTGGCATCGATATAAAAAATAGGATTGTACCACCAGCCATTACCAGCCGTGTAATCACAACCAATTATACTCTTTAAACTTATCCAATCAACAGGTTTAATTTCAATATAATTGTTTGTCAATATTTTATCGTACCAAGTCATCCCATATTTCGTTCTATTTCGATATAGTTGAGCCATTGGATTGGGTGTATTACCTCTAGGCGTATTATTCCAAGCGATGGAATCATTTTGACTGTAAAATTCATGATCTTCAGGCACCAAAGACAGCGTGTCTGGAATCGTGGTATATGGACGAGTGGCACTTATTGTAGGATCAAGAGACATGGCCGCTAAAAGCATGTTATTTTCAGGTCTGTCGCCATTAAATGAAACTCCTTTTCCTCCATCTCTTGTTATGGCTAAGCTAGTACCCACTTTAATATGTTTTGATAGATCAAAATCAAGATTATTCCTTAATGAATATCGTTTAAAAAATGAAGTTGGAATAACCCCTTTTTCATCGAAGTAATCTAATGATATGGCATAAGTAGATTTTTCAGATCCACCAGAAACAGAGACATGCGCGTTATATATAGCGCCACCAGGAAATAATAAATCTTGCCAATCTGTACTGTTTAATGAAGATGGATCAGAAAAATCAGAATCTGGAATATTTCCTCTTAAAGAGTCCACATAATTATTGGCAATAGCATATTGTGGACCATTCATCATATCCATCTTTTTAATCAAATTTTGAAAACCATAATAGGTATCAAAAGTTACTTTTGGCTTTCCTTTTTTACCTCTTTTAGTGGTGATTAAAATTACACCTCCAGCAGCTCTTGCTCCATAAATCGAAGCTGCAGATGCGTCTTTCAAAATATCTATTGACTCTATATCTTGTGGTGCTACTGCATTAACTGCAGGGCCGTCAAGCGGCAATCCGTCAACTATATAAAGTACAGGTGAACCATTTATGGAACCAAGTCCTCTAATCCTTACTTCAGTATTACTTCCAGGCGCACCATTATTGTTAACCACTTCAACACCAGCTGCACGACCTTGCAGGGCGTCAGCAGCACCAGCAACAGCAGTTTGCATAATTTGTTCAGATTCTACTTTTACAATGGAGCCAGTAACATCTTCAGATTCCTGTGTTCCATATCCTACTACCACTAGCTCTTTTAACAGTTCGTTTTTCATTCTTACGTTAAGCGTGGTACTATTGTTAACCAAAAATTCTTGATCGATATAACCAACCATTCTCACTATTAATACTTGGTTTTTTTCAGCAGAAATACTAAAATTCCCATCTATGTCAGATGTTGTTCCTTTATCAGTGTCTTTTACTTGTATTGTTGCAAATGGAATTCCAAGTTCTGTCGCGTCATCAAATATTCTACCTGAAATTGTAGCGGTTTGAGAAGAAATTATAAGGGAAATAAAAGTGAAACTAAGAAAAAATGAAAGTCTCATGATGTGGCTGTTTAATTATTGTAATTTTTACACAAAGTACAAATATTTTTTAAAAGTTAAGTAATGTTAATATTATCAACAGTCTTGTTCAAACAAAAAAGTAACTTAAAAAGCTGAAAGGTGAGTAACTTTAGAAAGCAAATTTAGCGCCAGCGAGCATTTGATCCACAGTAGGCTTTCTAAAGTCTTTCATTTCGGCACTTTTAAATGTTAGGTTGAAGCCATTAATTTTTCGCTTACATAGAAAATGATAATAAGCATTTTTAACCATCTCTAATGAATCTAAGGTGGTGTTCTCCATGTTTAAAGACTTGGTGTAAACAAGCGTACTGTCCGTCTGTTCAACAATATTGTAAGAGAAAAATTCAAAACTCTTAAGGCGATCTATTTCATCTTTAATAGTAGTACTGTCGTCCACATTTTCTTCGATGACGAGGTGCCAACGACTTTTACCAGGCAATGTTACTTCCCATTTTGCTTCGCCAAGATTATGATTAACAATGGGTTGGATAAATCTAGGGTAGCCATCCTCATCATCAAAGTATTTTTCTGGAATGTAAATTTGAATATCTAATTCATGTTCATTTAAGTTAACTGCTCTGAGTCCGTGCAGGGGATCAGCCACTAAAACTTCTATAACCGGATTTTCCGTTCTTTTCTCATCGAGATTTTCAGAACAACTTACGCTCAAAAAAATGAAAGAAACAAAGGCATAGTAAAGAGTATTTAATTTCATGACGTTATTATTAATCAATTTAATTTAAACTTTATTTTTTAAAAACATATCTAATAGTAGATCTACTTCTTTGTTGAATAAGTATTTCTTTATTTTTTACAATTTCAGGAAGCTCGAAATCTTTGTAATGTCTTATAGACAATAAATCTACTTTTTCATTGTATTTCACTACGTATTTTTCATTCAGACTAGACAATAGTTTTGGAAGTAGTGGTATTTTAATGTGGCCGCAAATTGAAAAATTGAGTGCTGAATTTTGCATTAAGTGAACTTTTAATCCAAACTCAGCAAACAATCGAAATAGCTCGCTAATGTGATCTTCAAAAATAAACGAGTAGTCTTTTGTTGAAATAGAAATTAAAAGTTGATTAGGTTTAAAAATAAATGATGGGATGTCTCTGTCATTTTCCCCATGGTTGCTTATTAAACTTCCTTTTTGTGAATAATTTAAGAAAGATCGGATACTAAGTGGGATTCCTTTGTTTTGTAGTGGTTTAATGGTTTTTGGGTGAATAACAGAAGCGCCTAAATAGGACAATTCTATAGCCTCTTTAAACGAAATTTTAAATAGTTGTTCAGTTTCTTTAAAAATTTTAGGGTCAGCATTTAATAAACCCAATACATCTTTCCATATAACAACCTCATTAGCATCTAAAGACCAAGCTAAAATAGCAGCGGAATAATCACTGCCTTCTCTCCCTAACGTTGTAGTCTGCCCATCTCTATTTGCCCCAATAAAACCCTGAGTTATGTATACTTTACTTTGATTTGAAATTGATTCATGGATGTTTTTTTGCGATTTATCCCAATTAACTCTTGCTTCTTGGAAGTGATCAGATGTTACTATCAATTTACGAGCATCTAACCATGTGTTGTTCTTACCGTTTTGATGTAAAAAATGAGAGATAATTGTCGTAGAAAAAAGTTCTCCAAATGATACAATTTGATCATATTTAAATGCATGATTTTCATTTTTATAATTTTTAATGATTTCTTTTAATTCATTTACATATGATTTAACCTTTACAACTAATTTTTCATCTTGAGACAGATTTAGATTATCTATAATTTCGGAGTGAAAAAGACTTAGTTTCTCAAGTTCAAGTATAGCATTGTTCTGTTTTTGAGAAATACATTTTTCCCATATGTGTTCCAACCTATTTGTAGTTTTCCCCATAGCTGAAACCACTACAATGAGTTCTGAATTTTCATCTTTTATTAAAGAATATAAATTTCTCACTGCATTAGCATCTTTTACGGACGCTCCACCAAACTTGTAAACTTTCATAGATATTAAAGTTTAAAGCTAATATATAAATACAGTTAATTAAAATCTAGGTGAATAATTCACCTTATTGGGAGTAATCTACCCATCTTTCCTCTTGATCCTCTCTAACTCTTACCGACATGATCATGTCTAGGGTTTTGTACAATGCATAACTAATAACGAGAGTAAATGGTAATTCATTGTTTACCTCTACATTATAATTCACATTTCAGAGTAGGATAATGAATACAATAATGTTAAGAACAATAAAAATTTATTTTGCTACCAATTTTTGTCAACAGCTTGTATTTCTAAATGTGTAACTGCTAGAATAAACATGATTAAAAAAGTTTTCCAAATTATCAGCTCGAATGGGCTCATTATTTTGGGAGAAGTATTTTTATTATAAACTTTTAAAACATAAATCTTTCTTTGCCTTAGGAACAACATAAAATGAGTCTTTCGTCTGCATCAATTCGTTAAGAGATCTTCTTTTTGGGTATTCGTAATTAAAATATTTAACTCCATTATAGGGTAATTATTACTCTCATTTTTAAGATTATATTTCACACAAAATTTTTTAAACCTACCATGAAATAAACCCAAAGAATATTTCAAATCTAGGTTATAGGGATTTAATTTCGGATTATTTTAAAAATATCTTAATTTATTAATAGATATTTGAAATTTATTATGAAAAGCGTTACGGTAGGAGAATTTATTGTAGAAACTCAAAGTACTTTTCCAGGATCTTCAGGTGAACTATCTAAAATTTTAAGTGCTATAAAGTTAGCATCAAAAATTGTGAGTCATCATATCAATAAAGCGGGATTAGCAAAAGAAATATTAGGATCATCTGGCGCAGAAAATATTCAGGGTGAAGACCAACAAAAACTGGATGTTTTTGCAAATGACACCTTTATAAATGCATTATCCGCAAGAGGTGTCATATGTGGAGTAGCATCTGAAGAAAATGATTCCTACATTGCATTTAATGATAGAGTGAATAATGATGCAAAATATGTTGTCCTTATTGACCCTTTAGATGGTTCATCAAATATTGATGTAAACGTCTCTGTTGGAACTATTTTTAGTGTTTTTAGAAGAAAATCAAATAAAGGCACTCCAGTCCAGTTAGAAGACTTTCTGCAAAAAGGAGACAACCAGGCTGCATCAGGTTATTTAATTTATGGCTCGTCAACCATGTTAGTTTATACCACTGGAAATGGGGTAAATGGTTTTACCTTTGACCCTGGAATTGGTGTTTTCTTTTTATCTCATCCTAACATGAAAATCCCTGAAAATGGAGCTATTTACTCTGTAAATGAAGGTAATTTATCTTCTTTTAAACAACCCGTTAAAGATTATATTACTTACTGCCAATCATCGAACAATTTAGAAGACAAGAAGCCTTACAGCTCAAGATATATAGGATCTTTAGTAGCAGATTTTCACAGAAATCTAATTAAGGGAGGTATTTATATGTACCCTTCTACAGCAAATGCACCTAAGGGGAAATTGAGATTAACATATGAATGTTCTCCTTTAGCTTTTTTAATCGAACAGGCTGGAGGAAGAGCCATTTCAGAAGAAAAAAGGATTATGGACATTGTCCCAAAAAGCCTTCATGAAAGAGTACCTTTTTTTATAGGCTCTAAATACATGATAGATAAGCTAGAAGAATTAATCAAAAGTGGAACTTGATACATTCAGAAATCATTTTTTAGATGAAGAAAATGTAAATGAGGTTTCTTCACTATTAGTATCAGGACAGTCCTTATCTTTAAAAAACATCTCGGGTTCCCTCTATGCCCTAAACGCTTACGCTGCAATTGAAAAAACGGAAGGTTTTCATTTGTTTATACTTCCTGACAAAGAAAGTGCGTTATATCATTATAATGATCTTGAAAACATCATTCAAAATCAGAGAGGAACAACTCTTCTTTTTTATCCTGCATCATTTCGAAGGCCATATCAAATTATGGAGGGAGATGCAACAAGCGTGTTGCAGAGAACAGAGGTAATTAATTCACTTGATAAGCAACGAAAAAAAGTAATTATTATAACCTATCCTGAAGCTATTATTGAAAAAGTTATCGATAGATCAAGTTTGAATAAGCAGTGTATTTCACTTCACAAAGAGGAACAAATAGATCTTGATTTTTTAAATGAAATGCTTATAGAGCTTCAATTTGAAAAAGTAGACTATGTGTATGAGCCAGGTCAATTTGCCATTAGAGGAGGTATTTTAGATGTGTATTCTTTTGGACACGAATATCCGTTTCGTGTAGAGTTTTTTGGAGATGAAATCGAGTCAATTAGAGAGTTTGACCCTGAAAATCAATTGTCAATTCATACTCATCAGAAGATAAAAATCATACCTAATATCAATCATAATAAAATTGCTATCAAACGAATTTCCTTTTTGGATCATTTACCAAAGAAGATGTTTATTTGGGGCGTGGAGCTAGAGGTGGCTGAAACTAAAATGAAAAAAGGGTTTGAAACGGCTAATCAGGTGTATGAAAAGATAGAAGACAAATCCTCACTTCTATTACCTATTGAGATGTACTTATCGCCACTTGATTTTAATCAAAAAATTAGCCAGTTTGTAAACATACAATCCGGTAATTTATCTAACCAATTACGTTCGATTGATTTCGCAAGTCTTCCGCAACCGTCATTTAACAAGAACTTTGAGTTCCTCGTAGAAAAGTTAAAACACTGGAAAGAAAATGATTACAGCATATTTATTTGTGCAGAGCAAGAATCTCAACTAAACCGGTTAAAACATATTTTCAATGAACTTGATCAACATGAATTATGCTCATTTGTTCAGTTGGGTATACATGAAGGATTTATTGATAATAAAAATAAAAAAGTTGTTTTTACTGATCATCAAATCTTTGAACGATATCACCGTTTTAGCATAAAGAAAACAATAAAAAAAGCCAAAGAATCATTTACGCTTAAAGAAGTTTATAATTTAAACAAAGGTGATTTTGTGGTTCATATTGATCACGGAATTGGAGAATTTTCTGGTCTTGAAAAAATAGATGTACAAGGAAAAACACAAGAAGCCATTAGATTACTATACAAAGGAGGAGATATACTCTATGTAAGCATACACAGTTTACATCGCATCACTAAATATGCTAATAAAGAAGGTACAGCCCCAGTGTTAAATAAATTAGGATCTGGCGCATGGGCTATGGCAAAACAAAAAGCCAAGAAAAAAATTAAAGAAGTTGCCTACGACCTAATTCAATTATATGCTAAGAGAAAGATGCAGCATGGATTTAGTTTTCAACCGGATTCGTATTTACAAAATGAATTAGAAGCCTCCTTTATTTATGAAGACACACCGGATCAACTGAAGGCAACTAATGATGTGAAGGTTGACATGCAAAGCATAAGTCCAATGGACAGATTAATTTGTGGTGATGTTGGTTTTGGTAAAACTGAAATTGCGATCAGAGCCGCATTTAAAGCAGTGGCTGATAATAAACAGGTAGCTATTCTTGCACCAACTACGGTTTTGGTTTTCCAACATTTTAAAACTTTTAGTGAAAGGTTAAAAGATTTTCCATGTCATATCGATTATCTAAATCGTTTTAAGAGTACAAAAAAAACCAAGCAAACGATTCAAGATCTGAAGAATGGTAAAACAGATATAATCATAGGCACACACCGTTTGATTGGAAAAGACATTAATTTTAAAGATTTGGGTCTTCTAATAATTGATGAAGAACAAAAGTTTGGAGTAGGAGTAAAAGATCAGTTAAAAAATCTAAAAGTTAATGTGGATACACTTACGCTAACAGCTACACCTATTCCTAGAACGCTTCAGTTCAGTTTAATGAATGCTAGAGATTTGTCAATAATAAATACCCCTCCTCCCAATCGTTTTCCAGTGGAGACCACAGTTCAAACTTTTTCAGAAGACACCATTAGAGATGCAATAAGTTATGAAATTGATCGTTCAGGACAAGTATTTTTTATCCATAACAGGGTTCAAAATATTGAAGAAATAAGACACATGATTGAGCGCTTATGTCCTCACGTAAAAGTGGCTGTTGGACACGGACAAATGGAAGGTAAAAAGCTTGAAGCGGTCATACTTGATTTTATGGACGGTATGTATGATGTGTTGGTGGCTACCACCATAGTTGAATCTGGAATTGATATACCTAATGCGAATACCATTATTATCAATAATGCAAATCATTTTGGCTTAAGCGATCTGCATCAATTAAGAGGGCGAGTAGGAAGATCAAATAAGAAAGCGTTTGCTTATTTATTTACTCCACCACCTCAACACTTGTCTTCAGAAGCGAGAAAAAGGTTACATGCTATAGAACAGTTTTCTGAACTAGGCAGTGGCTTTAATATTGCTATGAGAGATTTAGATATTCGAGGAGCAGGAGACTTGTTAGGAGCAAACCAAAGTGGGTTTATTAATGATGTTGGATTTGATACCTACCAAAAAATTCTTGACGAGGCCATATTAGAATTGAAAGAAAACGAGTTTAAAGATATTTTTAAGGAAGAATTAGAACACAAAGAATTTGTTACAGATTGTGCTTTAGAAACTGATTTTTCTCTGGTGATTCCAGACGATTATGTAAATGAAATACATGAGCGTTTATCCTTGTATAAAAAATTAGATACACTAGATACTTTAGATGAGATAAATCAATTTAAAATGGAATTAAAAGACAGGTTTGGAGACATCCCAGAAGAAACGCAAGAGTTAATTAAGACGATTCCATTGAGGAATTATGCCAAAAAAATTGGGTTTGAAAAAGTGATTATAAAAAATTATAAACTGGTGGGTAAGTTCATCTCTAATAACGAAAGTTACTTTAACTCTGCACAGTTTTCGGGCGTCTTGAGCTATGTTCAAAAACATAAGAATAACCTACAGTTAAAAGAGAAAAATAATCAGTTGTTGCTAACCTTTGATGGTGTTAGTAGTATCGAAGATGCAGTTGAAATTTTAAAAAGTATAGTGTTAAACTAAGCTATTTAATTTCGAAACTGTCCATAAATTTAGTGGTAAAATCTCCTTCTAAGAATTTCTTGTCCTCAAGTAGTTGTTGATGAAAAGGAATGGTTGTTTTAACTCCTTCAATGATATACTCTTCTAACGCTCTTTTCATTTTTAAAATGGCCTCATCTCTAGTTTGTGCTACAGTAATCAATTTAGACACCATGGAATCGTAATGAGGGGGTATAATATAACTTGCGTATGCGTGTGTATCTACTCTTACTCCATGACCACCTGGGGCATGGTAATTAGTAATTTTACCTGGAGATGGTATAAATCCCCTGTGAGGATCTTCCGCATTAATTCTACATTGAATAGAATGCATTTGAGGGAAATAGTCTTTTCCAGAAATTTTTTCACCAGCAGCGATTTTAATCTGTTCTTTTATTAAATCAAAGTTGATTACTTCTTCCGTTATAGTGTGTTCCACTTGAATTCTGGTATTCATTTCCATGAAATAGAAATTACGATGTTTATCCACTAGGAATTCAACCGTACCAACTCCTTCATATTTGACAGCCTTAGCTGCTTTTTTTGCAGCTTCTCCCATTTTTTTACGAAGGTAATTTGTCATAAATGGAGAAGGTGTTTCTTCCACTAATTTCTGATGCCTACGTTGTATGGAACAATCTCTTTCCGAAAGATGACACGCTTTACCATACTGATCAGCTGCAATCTGAATTTCAATATGCCTTGGCTCCTCGATGAATTTTTCCATATACATTCCATCATTACCAAATGCTGCTTTTGCTTCTGTTCTAGCTGATTCCCAACCTTCTTTAAGCTCTTCATCGTTCCAACATAACCTCATCCCTTTACCACCACCACCTGCAGTTGCTTTTAGCATTATAGGGTATTTAATTTGGTGAGCGATCGTTTTAGCTTGTGCAAAATCTTTTAATAATCCATCTGAACCAGGGATTGTAGGCACTTTTGCTTTTCGCATAGTCTCTTTGGCAGAAGCCTTATCTCCCATGGCATCTATTTGCTCTGGAAGAGCGCCTATAAATTTTATTTTATGTTCACTACAAATTCTAGAAAAATTAGCATTTTCAGAAAGAAATCCATAACCAGGATGAATTGCATCGGCATTTGTAATTTCAGCTGCAGCAATAATATTAGGAATTTTAAGATATGATTGTGCACTCTGTGGAGGACCTATACAAACAGCTTCATCTGCAAATTTTACATGCAAACTGTCTTTGTCAGCTGTGGAATAAACGGCTACAGTTTTAATTCCCATTTCTTTACAGGTTCTGATTACTCTTAGAGCAATTTCACCTCTATTTGCAACTAATACTTTTTTGAACATGACAAGCAGGTTTTAAGATGGATCTACCAAGAATAAAGGTTGTTCGAATTCTATTGGAGATTGATCTTCAGCTAAAACTTTTACTATTTTTCCACTTACTTCAGATTCAATTTCATTAAACAGCTTCATGGCCTCAATAATACATAACTTGTCTCCTGGTTTTATCACGCTACCTACTTCCACGAAAGCATCTTTATCTGGTCCTGGAGAACGATAAAAAGTACCTATCATTTGTGCTTTAACTGTAATGAGATTACTATTTTCTTCTTCTTTTGCTGCAGGAGCAGATTCCTTGGGTGGTGCAGCAGCAGGAGCAGCAGGCGCTGGAGTAGCAGCGGCAATTGGCTGAGCAGCAATATTTCCAACAGGGATTTGTTGTTGAACTATAGTTGGCTCTTCTTTAAAATTAGTTTTCTTTTTGGCCATGTAATCTGACTTGATCACGATTTTGAAATCCTTTTTTTCTATTTCAACTTCGTTGACCCCTGCCTTGGCAACGAATTTTATTAAATCTTGAATATCGTTAATGTTCATAATGTAGTGATGTTAGATAAATGTTAAGCTAAATTAATAATTATTCGATTGATGTGAGATTTAACCTTTTTTTTGGGGTTATTAATATGCCCATTTCAATAAAATGCTTCCCCAGGTGAAACCTCCACCAAATGCCGCAAGTACGATTTGGTCTCCTTTTTTAAGCTTGCTTTCCCACTCCCATAAGCAAAGGGGAATAGTTGCTGCGGTAGTATTTCCGTATTTTTCAATATTGATCATTACTTTATCTTTAGTAAGGCCCATTCTGTTTGCAGTGGCATCTATTATTCTTAAGTTGGCTTGATGAGGAACGAGCCAATCTACATCTTCTCCCTTTAGGTTATTTCTTTCCATAATTTCTGCAGACACATCAGCCATACTTGTTACTGCAAATTTGAAAACTGACCTACCCTCTTGATAAACATACATGTCTGGATGACCCACATTTTCTTTTGTAATGGGGTGTGCAGACCCACCTAACTTTTGATTTAGATACTCTTTACCTGAACCATCGGCCTTTAATACAGAATCAATTATTCCTAAATCTTCTTGATTTGGTTCTAATAAGACACCCCCACATCCATCTCCAAAAATGATACAAGTATTCCTGTCTTCATAATTAATGATAGATGACATGATGTCTCCACCAATTACAATTACTTTTTTATATCGTCCGGATTCAACAAATTGCTGCCCTGTTACTAACGCGTATAAAAAACCAGAACATGCAGCACTTAAATCGTATCCCCATGCATTTGTTGCACCACTTTTGTGACATATAAGATTGGATGTACTTGGGAATCGATGATCTGAAGTAACAGTTCCTACAATTACCATGTCAATTTCAAGCGGAGAAATACCCTTTTTTTCGCAAATGGTTTTAACTACTTTTGCTCCAAGGTCAGATAATGTTTGCCCTTCGTTGACAATTCTTCTTTCTTTGATACCTGTACGAGAAATAATCCATTCATCGTTTGTGTCAACCATTTTTTCAAGGTCAAAATTAGAGAGTACTTTTTCAGGAACTTCACCATGAACAGCGGTGATTGCAGCGTTTATCTTATTCATTTAAATGCGGTTTTTATTTTTTTGGTGAGGTTGGAGTGAATTAAATCTTTACCTAATAAAATCATGTTTTTAATGGCGTTATCATTACTTATTCCATGACCGATAAGAACGTTTCCACTAATACCAAGGACGGGTGTCCCGCCATAATTTTCATAATTAAATCTCTTAAAGTAATTATCTAGTAAATTACGTTTTGCTAGGATAGCAAAAAAGGATTCTGCTTGTTTAAGAACTACATTACCAGTGAATCCATCACAAACGATCACATCAGCTTTTTCATTGAACAGATCTCTACCTTCGACATTACCAATAAAATTAATATCATCGTTATCTTCTAATAATTGAAAGGCTGCTTGAGTAAGTAAATTACCTTTTCCTTTTTCTTCTCCAATATTAAGAAGTCCAACTTTAGGATTTTTTAATCCATACACATTTTCTGCAAATAAACTGCCTAAAATAGCGAACTGAAATAGTACATCTGGTTTGCAATCTGCATTTACACCTACATCCAAAATTAGGCCAACAGAGCCATTTTCCTTTGGCAAAACAGATGTAATACAAGGTCTAATAACTCCTTTAATAGGGCCTACAGAAAACATGCTTCCTACCAGCATTGCCCCAGAATTTCCAGCACTTGAAAAAACATCAATTTCTCCATTTTTTAAGGCTTCAAAGCCAACACTTATACTGTTGTTTGGTTTTTTTCTAATAGCCTTAGTAGCGTGTTCATTCATGTCTATTTGATCATCAGCATGTATGAATTCAAATAAAGATAGTTCAGCATTATTTTGTTGAAGTATCTCTTTGGCTACATTGGAATCGCCAATTAATACAATCTTTTCATCAGTACTAAGTTGTTTAGATGCTAATAAAGCGCCATGTAAAGTGGAATGCGGGGCGTAATCACCCCCCATTATATCAAGACCAATTTTCACTTGAAATTAACCTGTATTTTTAAACAGTCGTTTCTTTTTCCATTACTACTTTTCCTTTGTAGTAAAGTTTTCCCTCAGACCAATGAGCTCTGTGGTATAAATGTGTTTCACCAGTAGTTGGGCATGTTGCAAGTTGCTGAGTAGAAGCTTTATAGTGAGTTCTTCTTTTATCTCTTCTAGTCTTTGACTGTTTGCGTTTAGGATGTGCCATTACTATTTATTAATATTTATTTATCTTCAGTTTAGTTTTCTTTTAATTTTTTTAGTGCATCCCATCTTGGGTCATAGTCAAACTTATGACTATGATGAGGGTTTGAATAGGCCTCTATAATTTTTACTTGTTCAGGATTACAGTGATTGTCTTTATGAATATTTCTTTTAGGGTAGTTTAACATGAAATTTTCATAAATAATAAATGCAATGTTGTATTCATAGCTTTCATAAGGTATGAAAATTACATCGTCTTTAATTACTTCTTCTTCAACGTGGTCAAACTTAATATAGTTTTGATAGGATTGATTAAAATATAAAATCATTTTATCTAAACAACGATCACAACTAACATTAGATTCACCAGATAATTTCATTCTGATATCAAGTAAATGTGTTTCCTTTCTAATGTCAGAATCAATGGAAATTGCCCCATCGAACTGAAATGCAGGGTTAAAAAATTCAAAGAACATTTTATTTATTTCAAAACTAAATGAATTTGATCCAGTTTTTAAACTTGAAAAGGAAATATTAAATTCTTCCAAATTCATTTTTTCAAAATAGTTTGCAAATTTAGGTATAATGTCTTGAAGAAAAAAACTTTAATTAAAATTGATGAAAATTTCTGGGTCTAGAGGATATCCGTTATGCCACAATTCAAAATGTAAATGTGGCCCAGTTGAATGTTCTCCACTGTTACCCACAATAGCAATAGGTTCTCCAGACTCCACAAAATCACCTATTTCTTTTAGTATCTCTGAGTTATGTTTATAGATTGAGATTAGATTTTTTTTGTGCTGTATGTGGACAACATGACCATCGGTAGGCGACCAGTTATGG
Source organism: uncultured Flavobacteriales bacterium (assembly GCA_964549345.1). Classification (GTDB taxonomy): domain Bacteria; phylum Bacteroidota; class Bacteroidia; order Flavobacteriales_D; family Parvicellaceae. Next base: position 20,327 of record CAZJVX010000001.1, read on the forward strand.
TAAATAATAGTACCATTTAAAATAGAAGAAACGGCTTCATTTTTAGGAGCAATTATGTCTACGCCAAAATGACCACTAGAAATATTCATCTTATTAGTAATTTCGCCTTTAATAGGAGGGAATAACAGTAACTCTGGAAGCACTTCACTTTTTAATGCGCCTCCTGGAATGACATCTATATCAAACTTTTCTCTGTTTTGAACTTTCTCACGCATTGATTTTTCTGATGAAGAAATTTCATTATTATTTGAATTAGTACTAGGTTTAATTTTCTTCCAGCTGGTATCTTTTTCATTAATTGGAATACTACCATTTAGAATTTGCATTACATTGTTTATGTACGATTTTTCTTTTTCTGCTTTACTTAATAGTTCAGTTAACTTTTGATCAATAATTATGCTTTTATTTTTGATTTCTTGTTGTTGAGTGGGGTTAGGGTAGCCAGGGATTAAATTTTTCAGGGAACTGTAAGAAATCAGCGCAAAGGTCAAAAATCCCAAAAGAATAGTAAAAAATGAAATTAATATAAACACGTTAAATTTAGAAGTTGTGTAAGATCTCTTTTCTTCATAATTGTCTACATCTAAAATAATGATTCTTTTTTTTTCCTGAGCTCTGTTGAACCAGTCACGAAATTTAGATGCTTTTTTGTTTTTTTTAGCCACAATTCGCTTTTAAGACAAATATCAAAAAAATAAACAATTATTTCTCTAAATAGATTCGGGTTTAATCAATTGATTACACAATAAGTTATAATCTTTGTGGTTAATATTGCATAATTCAAGCATGAAAAACTTATTTTTTCTAATAGTGTCCATTTTGCTTTTTTCATGTACCACTGAAAAGAATACAGTCGTTCACCGAACATTTCATAATCTTCATGCAAAATACAATGGATTTTTTAATGCTAATGAGATAATTAAATCAACGTACAATACATTTGATATTAAAAGAACAGAAGATTATACAGAACTTCTCCCAATATATCCACTTCCAGATAAAGATGAGTCAAAAAGCTGGTATTCTCCTATGGATACAGCAGCAGCAAAGTGCGAATTGGTTATTTTCAAACATCGAATGCCTCATTCTAAAAAAGGAAGATCAAGAAATAAGGAATGGTGCAGTTGGATTGATGATAATTGGATGACAATAGCTCAAACCAAATTTTACAAACAAGAATATGGGAAAGCACTCAAGATTTTTCAATACGTAGAGTCTCACTACGAACTTGAAAACAGCTATTATCAAAGCCTTTATTGGCAAGCAAAAACCTACATCGAGATGCAGGCATTTGAAGATGCAGAAGAAATTTTACTCCGTTTAATTACGAAACATCAAGAACAGCAGAAAGAGATTGAAGAACAACCATTTTTAGATGAAATTTCAACTAGGGTAAAGCCCTATATTGTGACATCTAAAAAGAAAATAACGCTACGTGATAAATGGAGAATTAAGACAAACTACGAGGAAAGAATTAAGTTTTTAGAAAATCAAGATTTCAAAGTTCCAACCAAGCTGATCAGCCAAATTTATCCAACTCTCGCAGATTTATATTTAAAATCAGGTGAAGATCAAAAAGCAATTACCTTTTTAGAAAATGCTTTAAATGGTAAGCATAAAAAGGAATTCAAAACTAGACTCATTTTTATACTGGCTCAACTTTATTCTGAAGAGGGTAATTTAAAAGCTTCCAAATATTATGAATGGGTAGTGAACAGAAACCCGGATTATGATATGGCTTTTCAAGCAAAAATTAATAGAGCACTTTCATTTAGCGGAGGTGATTCAAAAGCGATCAAGGCACAGTTATTAAAGATGTTAAAGGACGATAAGAATATTGAATATTTTGATCAAATCTACTTTGCTCTAGCTGAAATTGCCTTTTCAGACGGTGAAGAGGATTTGGCTATCGAGTATTTGATGACATCGGTTAGAGTCAGTGTAAAGAATAAAAAACAGAAAGCAAAATCATTACAAAAATTAGGGGATTGGAATTATATGAAAGATGAATATTTGTTAGCTTATCAATATTATGACACCATACAACAAGTGTGGGGTAATGATAGTGTAGCCAAGTCAAAAACATTAAAGAGGTATAAGACACTTGAACTTATTTATCAAAATTCTAAAACAATTACGGACAATGATAGCATTCTTAATATTTGTGCATTAAGCCCAGAGGAAAGGTCAAAAAAGTTATTTGATGTGGTTGATGCCTTAGAAAGAGAAAAGGAATTGGCAGAATCCAAAAAATTAATTGCGAGTAATAATGGACTTAAAATGCCTTCTAGTAATCTACCGATCACTCAAATAATGTTCTTTTGGGATCAAAATATGCTTGAGCGAGGAAAATCAAATTTTACATCAAAATGGGGAACGAGAAAATTAGAAGATAATTGGAGGAGAGCCAATAAAAAAACTAGTCTGAGTGATGATGAATTTGAAGATGTAGGTTTAGAAGAGTCAAATGGAATCTATGAAGAATTATTAGATGGACTACCTTGTGACGACACCAATAAGATAAATAAATTAAGAGAGGAATCACTGGAATCTATGTTTAGTCTTGGGCTAACACACCATTATGAGACTGAAAATTTATTAAAGGCGACTTATTACTTTAATATAATTGTGGCAAACCATCAACCACATGAATCCGCTATTGCTTCAATTTATGAACTTTATCTTATCCACGAAGAGCTAAAAAATAATACTTCTAAAACTGAAATGAAATCTTTATTATTAAAAAAATACCCCAATAGTAAGTATGCTAAATTATTGAATAATGATCTTAACACGAATAAAAGTCAATATCTAAGGGAAAACAGTCGTTATGCTAAAGCATATAGTTTTTATTTGAATGAAAATTATGAATTAGCTTTTGATTCTGCTCAATCTGCTATGAAAGATACGCTGAATCCTCTATACTGCTCGTACAGTCTTTTAAGTGCTTACTGTTTAGCTAAAATACCTAATGCCGATGACTCTTCTCATACAAGCTTAATTGGGTTGTTAAAGGAAGTAGTATATAGGTGTATGGGGACAAGCCAAGGAGACCAGGCTTACGAAATTTTAAAAAACTTGAAAGTGATAAATGCTAGTTCAAAAGATAAATGGAATTTTAACTACTCACCAGATACCATTCATTATTTTATATTATTTGCTCCAAAAGGATCTTTTGATATAAATAAAGCTAAAATTGCAGTAGCTGACTTTAATTCGGCATCTTTTTCATCATATAATCTGAAAACATCTAATAAGTTTTTAAATACGTCTGATCAAATGATAATCGTTAAGTCTTTTCCAGATTTGAGTGAAGCTATGAACTACTATGATGCTTTTCGAGTAAATAAGGGGAAAATTAAAAATTACAGTGATCATAACTTCTTTTTACTTACCCCAGATAATTTGAAATCTCTTTACTTAGAGAAGAAAATAGACGATTATCTTAAATTTTTTAAAGCCTTTTACCTGTAAAATGACCATAAAAAACGTTTTTTATATATTTGCATATTATTATGGTATTTAAATCAGATAAACATACTATGGCAGGTTATTCAAATGGGAGTCAGTCTCCTGAAAGACTAAACCGAATTGTGGAAGGAACTCACATAGAAGGTGACATAAAATCAGATTCTAACATTAGAATTGATGGTTATGTAAAAGGGATAATAAATGTGAAAGGTAGATTGGTACTTGGTCCAACTGGTAAAATTAATGGAAACATTTTTTGTAAAAATGCAGACATTGAAGGCAAGTTGAATGGGGTTATTGAAGTAGATGAGTTGTTATCATTAAAAAGTACCGCTAAATTACAAGGGGAGATATCAACAAATAAATTATCCATAGAACCGGGTGCTATTTTCTCAGGTAATTGTAAAATGGGCGCGGTTTTAAAGGATATTTCAACCAGTGAGGATAAAATTCAAGAACCTGAAAAAATTCTTCAAGAAAAAACTGCGTAATAATCAGATACAGATACAAATTTTAATTCTAAATTTGTAGCCTCAAAACTTTGTAATTATGAAGACTAAATTACTTGTACCTACCGATTTCACGAATGAAGCCCATTCTGCTATTCAACATGCAGTAAAACTCGGAGTTATTGTTCAAGCTGAAGTGATTTTACTTAATGTAGTTAAAGACAAGTCAGATATACCTGCTGCTACAACTAAACTAAAAGAAGAAGAGAAGTGGGCCAAAACAGTTAATGATCAGATAGATGTTCGCTCCATTGTTAGAGTTGGAAACATATTTGATGATATTGGTGATGCAGCTTCTGAGTTGGGTGTTTCTCTAATCATCATGGGGACCCATGGGGCAAGCGGATGGCAAAAAATTACAGGAAGTTATGCTTTGAAAGTTATTACGAATTCCTCAGTTCCATTTATTGTAGTCCAAGATCAACTTATGAATGATACAGGTTACGACAGTATTGTTGTTCCTCTAGATTTAAAAAATGAAACAAAACAAAAGCTAGAAATGGTCGCTAGTATTGCTCATTATTTTGATTCCGAAGTTCACTTGATTACACCTAATGAGTCGGATGAATTCTTATCCAATAAATTAAAAGCAAATAGAATTTGGGCTGCTAAATACCTTAAAGGAAAAAACGTTAAGTTCACAACTCAAATTGTAGATGATGGAGATAACCTATTAGAGGGAGTTTTTAAATTATCTAAAAAAGTAGAAGCGGATCTGATTGCGATCATGAATCTTCAGAAAAATTCACTTATGGGTGTTTTAGGGAGTTCATATCAACAAGAAATTATTGCGAACAAGGCAAAAGTTCCTGTATTATGCCTAAATCCTCTTAAATCTACTATTGCTTCAGGCAGCATTTTAGTAAGATAAGATCAGTATTGCTAGGATATGCTTTCAGAACAAGAAATTATAAGAAGGGAAAGCCTTCAGAAACTTCGTGAATACGGTATTGAACCATATCCTGCAAGTGAATTTAGTAGGTCTCACTATTCTTCAGAAATATTAGATAATTACAAAGAAGGAGAAAAAGTAATTATAGCTGGAAGGTTATTAAGAAGAAAAATTCAAGGTAAAGCTAGTTTTGGGGTTATCCAAGATGCCAAAGGAAAAATCCAAGTATATTTCAATAGAGACACAATTTGTCCAGACGATGATAAAAGCATTTACAATGATGTGTTCAAAAAGTGGCTTGATCTTGGCGATTTCATAGGCATTGAAGGGGTAGTATTCAAAACACGAGTAGGCGAAATCACTATCGATGTACATAAGTTTCATCTTTTAAGTAAGTCTTTAAAACCATTGCCATTACCAAAAACAGACAAGGATGGGAATGTGTATGATGCATTTAATGATCCTGAATTGCGATACAGAAGAAGATATGTTGATTTAGTGGTTAATAACCATGTGAAAGAAACTTTTATAAAACGTTCGAAAATCATGTCTAGTATGCGTAATTTTTTGAACAATCATGGGTATTTAGAAGTAGAAACACCCATTTTGCAGCCTATTCCTGGTGGGGCAGCGGCAAGACCTTTTATTACGCACCACAATACGTTAGATATCCCGCTTTATTTGAGAATTGCAAATGAACTGTATTTAAAGAGACTTATTGTTGGCGGATTTGAAGGGGTGTATGAGTTTGCTAAAGATTTTCGAAACGAAGGAATGGACAGAACTCACAATCCGGAATTCACACAAATGGAAATTTATATAGCCTATAAAGACTACAAATGGATGATGGATTTTACAGAAAAGATGCTTGAAACTATATGTTTAGAAGTGCTTGGAACAACAGAATTTAAAATTGGTGAAAAAACAGTAAGCTTTAAAAGTCCTTTTAAGCGCATTACCATGCTAGATTCAATTAAGGAACACACTGGTGTAGATATTTCAAAGATGAACGAGTCTGAAATTAGAGAAGTATGTACTAATCTTGGTGTGGATGTAGATGAATCTATGGGTAAAGGAAAGCTAATTGATGAAATTTTTGGTGAAAAATGTGAGAGCAATTATATCCAACCCACTTTTATCACGGATTATCCTGTAGAAATGTCGCCACTTTGTAAAAAACATAGAGATAACCCTGAACTTACAGAACGATTTGAACTTATTGTAAATGGAAAAGAATTAGCCAATGCATATTCTGAGCTAAATGATCCTATCGACCAAAAAGAACGATTTGAAGAACAAGTTAAGTTAGCTGAAAAAGGTGATGATGAAGCCATGTTTATAGACCTAGATTTTGTAAGAGCTTTAGAATATGGTATGCCGCCTACTTCAGGGATGGGTATTGGAATTGACAGATTAGTGATGTTTCTATGTAATCAGCCTTCCATTCAAGAAGTGCTCTTCTTCCCGCAAATGAAGCCAGAAGTTTGGCAAAACGATGACCAGAAAAACAATCTCACGGATAACGAAAAAATTATTTTTGATACCCTATCAAAAAATAAAAAGATGGACCTTGTTGAGCTCAAAAACTTATCGGGTTTATCAAACAAACAATGGGATAAGTCTATTAAATCGTTAGGTAAACAAGGCCTCACTAAAGTGGTTAAAACAGATGATAGTTTAACGGTAGAAATCCTCTAAAAAGACAGTAAAATTCCAAGCGTAAGCACTTCTTTAAATTGAACTGCAGCACCTCTTTTTTGAATTTTATTTCCGTTTTCGTCCAGATAAGGGTAACCTTGGCTGTTGTACAAGTAAACTGGACTGCCGTCTTTGTTAAACCTAGGTATTTTAGTGTCATGATCATAAATTAAATAA
>CAZJVX010000001.1:27173-35267 GCA_964549345.1 uncultured Flavobacteriales bacterium
AATCTTTTAAATCTTGAGCATGAACTTGCACAATGTTGAAGAGAAAAGCAATCAGTATGAATTTGTGCCGGGTTGAATTTATTTGATTTTCCATTTTTAACTGTTAAAAATTATTTTGAATTTTTATGTTCCTTTCACTTAAATAAGTCAAATTTATAAAGTGTATAAATCATGTGGATTTGGGATATTATTTTTCATCATCATTAACCCGTTAATAAACGCGCAAAGTGCTTATCTACCATTGAACGAATTACAGTATAATGAAGACAATACGTGTCATATTAAGTTCCATTCTTCTCACGGCACATCCATAATTAGTAAAAAAGAAAGAAAAAAAATAAAATCCTTGATTTGTGAGCACTTAGATATGGTTAGTTATATGGATTCTGTATTTGAACCATTTGATTTGCCTCCGTTCTTTTCAAAAATTCCTCTCATTACATGTTATTCTAATTTTAAATCCCCCCGTCATTTAGGTGTCGGTGTATGGAATTTAAATTACATTACTGCTTTGAACAATGGATTAATCATGAACTATTTTATTGATGAAAGGCTGGATTATAAAAAATCAACAATTGCAGCTGCCAATGAATTGAATCGTCTTTGGAAAATTTATGGTCAAAAGAAAGCCACCTTACTTGCTTTTTTAATATCTCCAAATTTTGTTTTTAATCAGGAAAAAAGACCAGATTTAACTACGCCAAATATCCAAGGAATTGATATGCTATTGAAATTAGATTCTGCCATTTTTCAATATGATAAAATATATAATAACAATACAGAAACAAACCAATCCTATTTTAGTTTTTTGAAGCCTCTTAGCTTTGATGCTATATATGATTTTAAAAAACTAGATTTTGATCTTATTCTGAAAAATAATCAGGTTTTACTAAGGGATGTACTACCAGCAGATTATCCTATTTTGTTAAGTAATGACGTAGGAAATTTTCTAAAGAATAATGAGTCCAAAATTTCAATATTTCAAGATTCATTAAATAAAAATTCATTTTTTAAAAACGAACGTTTAACGGAACACAAAATACATAAGGTGGTTAAAGGAGACGTATTAGGAAAAATCGCATATAAATACAATGTGTCAGTAAGGAATTTGATGGAATGGAACAACCTAAATTCTTCATTAATATATGTGGATCAAAATCTTATTGTTGGTAGAATTGCTTATAACGATCATTACGAAACATATACATTTAAAGAGGATAAGTCTTTACAATTTTGGGAAATTGCCAAAAAACATGACTGCTCAGTAAGAGATATTAACGAATATAACCGATATCAAACTCAAAATTTTAAAATAAAATTAAAGAAGAAAAATCCATAAAGCCCCAATACGCATTTTTGTATTTCTGTTCATTGTTTGCCGCTATATTAATGGTCTTTTTCATTTTTCCTGAAAACGGTATTCATATTGGCCAGCTGAACCTTCATTTTTTTGATAAAACAGCATATTTAGATTCGAATTTAAATGCAGAACCCATTGAATTGAAAAATGAAATCAATTTAGATTCCATAATTGCGAGAGAAAAGTTTTTGGTAGATAGTATAAATAAAGCAGAAGCGTTAATAAGAAAAAAATATGAGGATTCGGTTCTCAATGCGGAAAAAAAAATCCAATTTCCTCATAATGACATAACCATATTATTTCCCTTTTTTAAAAAACTAGAAAAAGCAAAAAATAAAAAGGTTCGGGTGATGCATTACGGGGATTCACAGATTGAAGCCGATCGAATTTCGGGGAGATTGAGAGAAAGGTTACAAAAAGATTTTGGAGGGCTAGGGGCTGGTGCATATGCTGTAATTCCCGCAACAAGAAAGATCAGCATTAAAAACGAATATTCTTCTAATTGGATTCGAAGAACCGGGTTTGGACCTTACATTGACACGATTGTAAAACATAAAAAGTATGGAGCTCTATTTTCATTTTGTGAAATCGAACCAGTAATAATAGATTCGGCTTTAATTTATGAAGGATGGATTAAAATTGGAAAACCAACTAAATCGTATAAACATTGTCGTAACTACACCAATTTTGACATCTTTTTTACAAACCAGGACACCACGATATTTTCGTATCTTTTAGCCGATTCTATTATTCGCGTAGACACTATTTCTCCGTCATCTCAAATTCAAAAGAAATCAATAAGCTTTAATAGAGCACCATCTTATTTTGAAATTAAAATAAAATCCACGTCTTCCCCTCTTGTATATGGAATTGCTCTGGAAGGAGATAATGGAGTAGTAGTTGATAATATACCTTTAAGAGGGGCATCAGGAACTGAATTTGCGAGAATTGATAAAACCAGTCTTTCAGAAATGTTAACTCAATTATCACCAGATTTATTCTTGTTAGAATTTGGTGGTAATGCTATACCCTACATGAAAAGTACTGAGCGCAGCGCACGGTATGGTAATTACTTTAAAAGTCAAATAAAAAAACTGAAAAGAATAAATCCAAAAGCTCAAGTTATTGTAATAGGTCCAGCAGATATGGCTAAAAAAGAATCTACATCATTTATAACTTATCCTTTTATTAATGAAGTTCGTGAGGCCCTTAAAAAAGCTGCTTTTGAAACCCATTCATGTTATTGGGATACCTACCTGAACATGGGAGGAGAAGGATCCATTCAAGATTGGGTTAAATTGAAGCCACCCCTTGCAGCTAGAGATTACATTCATTTTACAAATAAAGGGGCTAGAGAAGTAGCAGATATGTTTATAGCAGACTTGATGGAATGTTACACCTTTTACAAGCACAATAAATAAGAATGAAGATTTTCCTAAGCATATATTTTGGCTTGTTGATTAGTTATTTTTCTTACAGTCAGCATTATCCACACGATCATATGCAGTATGATTTTATAGACGAAAAGCATAATGAATTGGTGATTTTTAATAAAAAGAAGTGGAGTACATTTTTAAGTAAAATACATAATCAATGGCATTATGGAGGAGAGGAAATTAATATTATCCAATTTGGGGGTTCACATATTCAAGCAGACGTTTGGTCTAATAGATTAAGAGATCACTTTCAGCATATTGTCCCCTATAATGGAGCTGCAAGAGGCTTGTATTTCCCTTTTAAGCTAATAAAATCTAATGCATCACCCTATTTCAAAACAACTCACAATGGAGAATGGAAAGGCTTTAGAAATTCAGTTTCTTATCACCATTCACCATTTGGTCTTTTAGGGGCTAGAGCAGAGTTAATTGACTCTACATCATTAATTACCTTTTATGTAAACAAAGAACATTGTGTGAATTGTTATTTTGATCAAATAGACTTTTTAGTACACGATTCTTTAAATAATCATTGTATAGATATACTTACTGACTCGATTATTTCAATAGAGCTAGATACGGATAGACAATCATTTATCTTATCCAATCTCGTTGACTCAGTAGCAATACTGATTGAAAGAGAAAACCATAAAAAAGGAAAATTTTCACTATTTGGACTAAATTTTTCATCACAATTAAAGGGAATTACGTATCACTCAGTTGGGGTCAATGGGGCTAGTGTACCTAGCTATTTAAGATGCGAATATTTTATGGACCAAATTGATCTGGTGAATCCTGATTTGATCATTTTTTCTATTGGAATCAATGATGCATATGAACCTTCTTTCTTATCTGAAACGTATTTTAAAAATTATGACACCTTAATCAATGTGATTAAAGATCAATATCCAGATGCAAATTTTTTATTTACGACAAATAACGATAGTTATTACAAGAAGAAAGTGGTAAATGAACGTGTATTAGAAGCTAAAAAAACAATGTACAAGTTAGCTAAAAAACACGATGGCGTAATTTGGGATTTATTTTCAATTATGGGTGGGATGAATAGCATCGTTAAATGGGAAGAAAATGGTCTTGCCAAATCTGATAAAATTCATTTTACCACTAAAGGTTATAAATTAACAGGTGATTTGTTTTTTGAAGCCTTCATTAAATCATACAAAGAATTTTTAGAAAAAAATGGGAGAATTTGACGTTTCTAAATTTGTAGAAAAGATATTTTCTCCTTTTTTAAATCATGGGGAACATCCAATGATATTTACGGAGTATCCGTTTTGGATATTTTTTCTTGTTGTTCTAGCGGGTTACAGCTTATTTCACAAGAGGCTTCGAGTTAGAAGTTTATTTCTCTTCTTGGTGAGTATTTATTTTTATTATAAAACCAGTGGGTTCTTCTTCTCCATTTTACTTTTTTCAACTATCCTTGACTTTGTAATTGGCGAAAGAATCCATCGAAATTTAGATGGAATAAAAGCTACTCTTTGGTTAGCGGTTAGCATTACAGTAAATCTAACGCTGTTAGTGTATTTTAAATATGCCTATTTCTTTGCCGATTCTTTCAATGCCATTTTCGATTCCTCTTGGCACCCCATAAATCATTTTGCACTTGCCACCAACAAGGTTGTTGGTTCTACTTTTCGTGTAGATCAAATATTATTACCCATTGGTATATCATTTTATACTTTTCAAACGATGTCCTATGCCATTGATATTTACAGAAAGAAGTTAAAGCCTGTTTCACATGTGATTGATTTTGCATTTTATGTCTCGTTTTTTCCTCAATTGGTGGCTGGGCCAATCGTCAGGGCATCAGAGTTTATACCCCAAATTTACAAGCCATATGAAGTCACAAAAAAAGAATTTGGATTGGCTGTTTTTTGGATACTAAATGGCCTACTTAAAAAGTTTCTTTTGGCTGATTATATTGCAGTTAATTTTGTTGATAGAGTTTTTGATAATCCAAGCATGTTCTCAGGTCTTGAAAATTTATTGGCACTTTATGGTTATTCATTACAAGTTTATGCTGATTTTTCTGGTTACACGGATATTGCTATAGGAATCGCCATGATTATGGGGTTTTATTTACCAAAAAATTTCAATTCTCCCTACAAAGCAGATAATTGTGGTAATTTTTGGAAAAGATGGCATATTTCTTTGTCAACTTGGTTAAAAGATTATCTGTATATCCCAATGGGAGGAAACCGAAGAGGGTCGTTATTCAGTGTAATTGCACTTTCCTTTATTGTATTATTCGTTTTTTTAATAAGTGGATCTTGGGTATTACTCTTTTTAATATTATCTCTAATTTTTCTAGTTCAGCTTTTAGGGGAATTTATTCCATCGTTTAAGGGCTGGTATATTACCAATGTCAATATTATGCTTACTATGTTACTTGGAGGCTTATGGCACGGAGCAAGTTGGAATTTTGTTCTCTGGGGAGGTTTAAATGGACTCGGCATAGTTATTTATAAAATTTGGAGAAGATTCAGCCCCTGGGGTAATAAATCCAAATGGTGGAATAGAGCTTGGGGAATACTAATCACCTTTAATTTTGTTTCATTTACAAGAATTTGGTTTAGAAGTGGTTCTACTAATTCTTGGGAAGATATGGATGGCGGTCATAATATCCTTTCTGAATGGTTCACTGCAAATGAAATGCTTTATCAATTGATGTTTGATTTTAGATGGGCATTAATCACAGATGTGATTGGTGGGTATTATGAAGTGCTATTAGTAATTTTAACTGGCTTTATCATTCATTTTATACCAGAAAAAATTAAAAATTATTATCGAAATTATTTTGCCAATCTGCATGTAGGTTTTCAGATTTTAACATCTTTGTTAGTGGTATTTTTAATTTACCAAATTGCTTCAACAAGCTTACAACCATTTATTTATTTTCAATTTTAGATAATGCCAGCCATTAAGAATGCCTTATTAAGGTATAGAATCATAGATAGATCTATTCGAAATGAATATAATCCTTACCCAACCAAAGAACAGTTGAGGCAAGCATGTGAAGAAGAAATTTATGGGACTTCTGAAGGTTTAAATATTTGCCACTCCACTATTGAAAAAGATATTTTTGCTATGAGAATGGAGCATGATGCTCCTATAGCTTACAGCAAAAGAGAAAAAGGATACTATTACACGAATGATGAATTCACCATGGATGATGTTCCACTTACTGAGAAAGACATTTCGGCTATTAAAGCCGCATCTACGATCTTACATCAATTTAAAAGCACAAGTCTTTTCAGTCAGTATCAGTTTGCAATTGATAAAATATTAGATAGAGCAGTTACATCTCAACAAAAATTCAGTAACACGGAAAATAACATTCAATTCGAAACATTACCTACTATATCTGGGAATGAATATTTAGAATCTGTTTTAGAGGCAATCAAAAAAAGAAATGTATTACAGTTTGAATATTATAATTATATCAAAGATGTTAAAACGATTAGGCGAGTTCATCCCTATTTGTTAAAGGAATATAGAAACAGATGGTATCTTATAGGAAAAAGTGAACTTAAAAATAAAGTAATCACATTTGGACTAGATAGAATTTCAAATTTGCAAACATTGGAAAACCTATTTTCTGTAGATCCTTCTTTCAATCCAGATTATTTTTTTCAGCATTCTATAGGTATTACGGTTTTTGATGAGAAACCACAAGAAATCATAATTAAAACCAACAATATTCTTTCAAAATACCTTACATCACAGCCATTACATCATTCTCAAAAATTAATTGAAGTACATAATAATGGAGACCATCTTTTTTCTTATTTTTTATTAGTTACTTACGAATTAAAAATGACCATTTTAGGTTATGGTAGTGATTGCGAAGTGATTGCACCATTATCTTTAAGAGATGAAATAGCAGAAGAAATTAAAAAGGTAGCAAGTAAATATTAGCTATGAACGAGCTGAAAAAAGCCGAAAGTTTATACTTGAAACAACACGCGAAAAATCCAATTCATTGGAAAAGCTGGTCTCTGAAAACCTTAGAAAGCGCTCGACAACAAGATAAATTAATTGTCCTAAGTATAGGATATGCTGCTTGTCATTGGTGTCATGTTATGGAGAAAGAAACATTTGCTGATTCAAATGTGGCAAACTTAATGAATAGCCAATTTATATCCATAAAAGTGGATCGTGAAGAACATCCAGATGTCGATCATGTCTACATGGATTTTTTGTTAGAAACAAAAGGTAATGGAGGTTGGCCGCTAAATTGTATTCTTTTACCAGACGGGAAACCCATTTATGCAGGGACTTATTTTAAAAAGGATCAATGGATTCAACTATTAAGCAGGTTTCAGTTTTTATATAATGAAAATCCACAAAAACTAAAAGATATTGCTTTAGATGTAATTGAACAAATAGAATTTCAAAACGAAACACATTCTACAGAAATTTTCAAAGTTCAAGAAGATTGGTTGGAGTGGGTGAAGTTTTTAGACTTGGAACACGGTAATTTGAATTATTCTCAAAAATTTCCGATGCCTACTGTTGCAAACTTTTTAATGCACATTCCTGATAATAGATTTCAGCACCATGTTGCATTGTCATTAGATGCCATTGTTAATAGAGGTTTATATGATCATCTAGATGGTGGATTTTTTAGGTATTGTGTAGATAGAGAGTGGCATATTCCTCATTTTGAAAAAATGTTGTATGACAATGCGCAATTAATTTCTTTATTGTCTAGATATGATTTGCTTCACCCCGATAAGAAATATAAAAATCCAGTATTCGATACGATTTCTTTCTTATGTAAATATTTTTATACTTCTTTATTTGCCTCATCAATAGACGCTGACAATATAGAGGGAGAAGGGAAATATTATACTTTTTCTCTGGAAGAAATTTCTGATAACTTTTCAAAAGTAGATGAAGAGTACTTTCAAAGTTATTTCATTTCATCAGTCAATAAACCATGGGAGGATAGATGGCATTTGCATGGAGATGTAAATCAGTTATCAAAAGAAAAAAAGAGAATCAAAAAAAAGTTAAGTGTGATCAGAGCTACTCACCCAAGTCCAGCAATAGATTTAAAGCAAATATGCAGTTGGAATTCACTCATGGTCATAGGATTAGTAGATGCTGCTATTGTTTATAAAAATGAAAAATGGGCTAAGCAAGCTGAAATCGTATTACAAAATATGACAACCATATTTTTAGATGATACAACTATTTATAGAGTGGTATATAACCATAATAAGAAGAATGGTTGTTTAGAAGACTACGCTTGGTTCATTGCAGCTTTGT
>CAZJVX010000002.1:0-24670 GCA_964549345.1 uncultured Flavobacteriales bacterium
TTGAAACTATTGAGGTAATCATAGAAAAGGCTCGATATTTTGAAATGATTAATAATGTAGAGAAGGTAATTCAGTTAAATGAAATCATTTACAAAAAATCAATTACCGAAAACTATGGAAAAGGATTAATCTTTAGTTGCCATAAATTATCAGATTTTTTCGAATCTATTAATGAATTTGAATGGGCTAACATTTACTTACGCTACTTAAACCAAATTAAAACAGCAGAAGGTGAAAAAGAATTAGCGGAAAGAGTTCTATTAGCAGAAAAAGAAAAAAAGATGGATCTAGAGCGAATGATCTCAAAAAATAAGCTACAGTACCAAGGTTACCTAATTGCAATAGGTTTTGGTATAGCCCTTTTAATTTTGGCTGCTGCTGTTTATATTTTTTTTGCATACAGAACCAAATCAAAACTGGCTACAGATCTATTACTTGCCTACAATAAAAATAAAGAGTTAAAAAAAGAAAAAGATAATTTCTTAGCCTACACATCACATGAAATCAGAACTCCACTATCCGCAGTTTTAACTACATCAGAATTATTAAAAAAATCCAAATTGAGCAATAAACAAAGTCAATTACTGGACACTCTCAAAAATAGTGCGAGCAATATTTTGTTTTTAGTCAATGATATTCTTGATTTATCAAAACTAGAGCAAAGAAAAATTACACTAGAGAAAAAACCTTACAGTCCTAAAAATATAATTCAAGAAACTTTAAATATCCTAAATGCAAAGGCCATTGCTAATCACGTTAATTTAAAATTTGAAACCGAACTGAGTAATGATTTTTATGTCCAAGGAGATTCATTTCGCTTTCAACAAATCATGTTAAACCTTATAGACAATGCCATAAAGTTTTCACCAAAAGGATTGATAAAAGTTACATTAGAAAAAAGAGGAAAAAACAAATTAAAGATTAAAGTTATTGATAATGGTATTGGAATAGATAACAAAAAATTAAAAGAAATTTTCAAACCATATTCTCAAGAAAAAATAAATATCTCAAGGCAATATGGTGGTACTGGCCTAGGTCTGGCCATTTGTGATCAAATAATTCAATTAATGGAAGGGGAAATTAAAGTGAAGTCTAATGATAAAGGCACTACATTTTCTATCATCATTCCTATGAAAGAGGTGGCTAAAAATGAAAAAGAAATCGTTTCCAATTTTATTCCCCTAAAAGACAATTTGAAAATCTTACTTGCCGAAGATGATCCATTAAATGGTGAGTTGTTTATGGAATTGTTAGCATCACAATACAAAAATGCCACAGTTAAATGGGTTGTAAATGGTGCTGAAGCCATTAAAGCACTAAAAAAAGATTGTTATGACATTGTAGTTATGGATATTGAAATGCCTGTTATGAATGGATATAGAGCCAGTGAAGAAATTAGAAATGCAGCTGATATGTCATATGCCGATATCCCTATTTTGGGAATGACGGCACACATTGTGGAAGATGTAATGGAGAAATGTTACAAAAGTGGAATGAACGACTGTATTTCTAAACCATTTCAAATTGAATACTTAACCAAAAAAATTAACTACTTATCCCAAAGAAAAATTGAAGTTGATCATAACAACGAATTCAACAAAAGTGACAAGTATATACAAATATTCAAATCCTCATTTGATGACGACTTAAAGGCTCTAATAAAATCAAATAAGGAAGGTGATATGAACAAAATTTTATCTATTCTGCATAAAATGAAGGGAGCATCCTTGACAATGGGTTATAATTCTCTAGGAAATGCCATTTCGCAAATGGAAGAAAATAAATTATTAAATTTAGATTTAATTGAGACCTTGTTTAACCAATCTATAAATAAAGTCAAAGCATGATAAGAGCCATTATAGTAGATGATGATGAATTGTGTAGGACCGTAATAAGTGATCTGCTAAAAGAAGTGGATGGATTTGAATGTGTAGCTAATTTTGGAAATGCGTTAGACGCCTTTAAATTTCTAAATGAAAACGAAGTTGATGTAGTTTTTCTTGATGTTGAAATGCCAAAAATGGGAGGTATGGAATTACTTAGAAATCTACAAATAAGTCCACTAATCGTTATGATCACATCTCATGATGAATTTGCGCTTGAATCATACGAATATGATGTTACCGATTTTTTAAAGAAACCTCTAAGTGCATCCAGATTCCTTAAAACCATAGAAAAAATAAAAAAGCTTTTAGTTGAATCTACTGAATTAAAGAAAAGTGAAAATTACATATTTATTAAATCTGAGTCTAAACTAATCCAAATTAAGTTAGAGGATATTTTATGGATCGAAGCCTTAGGAAATTACATGCGCATTCACACTGAAAACGAAAAACATACTGTCTTAAGTACAATGAAAGAGATTGAATCTAAATTGCCTTCTAGCGAATTTATCAGAATACAACGTTCATTTATTGTAAGGGTAGATCAAATCTTATCTATTGAAGATAATTATGTGGTAATGAAAAATAAAGAAATTCATATTGGAAAGGCTTATAAAGAAGAGCTTAACAACAGATTAAACTTTCTTTAACAAAACCCCTTTACAATACCATTTCTGGTACTTCTGCATCAATAATTAATTTACCCCTTGTAGCTTTAGTTATTTGTTCCACTGATACTCCTGGTGCACGTTCTATTAACTTAAATCCTCCTTCAGGAAGGATTTCCAAAACAGCAAGATTTGTCACTACCTTTTTCACACAATTGACGCCTGTCAAGGGTAAACTACACTGTTCAAGTAGCTTACTTTCTCCTGCTTTATTAGTGTGCATCATAGCTACAATAATATTATCTGCGCTTGCAACTAGATCCATTGCACCTCCCATACCTTTAACCATTTTACCAGGAATTTTCCAATTGGCAATATCTCCGTTTTCACTTACTTCCATTGCGCCAAGTACCGTAAGCTGTACATGCTGTCCCCTTATCATACTAAAACTAGTAGATGAATCAAAATAAACAGCTCCCGGTAAAGCGGTAATCGTTTGTTTTCCTGCATTAATAAGATCAGCATCTTCCTCTCCGTCAAATGGAAAGGGGCCCATACCTAGAATTCCGTTTTCGGATTGAAACTCCACATTAATTCCTTTAGGAATATGATTGGCAACTAGGGTTGGTATGCCAATACCTAAATTTACATACCATCCATCGATTAATTCTTGTGCTATCCTCTTCGCTATGCCATTTTTATCTAAACTCATATTAATGATCTTTGGTAATTACTGTTCTCTGCTCTATTCTTTTCTCAAATTTTTGGCCCTTAAATATTCGTTGCACAAAAATTCCTGGAGTATGAACCTGATTGGGGTCTAACTCTCCAGGCTGAACTAATTCTTCCACTTCTGCAACGGTAATTTTACCTGCCATAGCCATAGGGGGATTAAAGTTCCTGGCTGTTCCCTTATAAATTAAATTTCCTGCCGTGTCACCCTTCCATGCTTTTACAATGGCAAAATCTGCAACAAGTGCTTTTTCCAAAATATGAGGTTTTCCATTAAATTCTCTCACTTCTTTTCCTTCTCCTACTTCAGTACCATAACCTGCAGGTGTGAAAAAAGCAGGAATTCCTGCGCCTCCAGCTCTACATCTTTCGGCTAAACTACCCTGAGGAATAAGATCAACCTCTAATTCTCCTGAAAGCATTTGACGCTCAAATTCATCATTTTCTCCTACATAGGAAGAAATCATCTTTTTAATCTGATGCTGTTGCAATAGCAGGCCTAAACCAAAATCGTCAATACCAGCGTTGTTGGATATGCAGGTTAAATCATTTACTTTCATTTCAACGAGTGCACCAATACAATTTTCTGGAATTCCACACAGCCCAAATCCACCAAGCATCAAGGTCATTCCACTTTTAATTCCTTGGCATGCTTCAAAAGCACTTTTCACCTCTTTATTTATCATATTCTTACTTTACCAGTTATCATCGTTCAATCCCCAACTATCTTCATTAGTTCCTTGTTCCAGCTGGATGATGTTATTCTCTTTTTCTGAGCAATCTATAGGAGACTTTAACATGGTCTCCGGGACTTCAAAATCTTCTTGCGAAATATGTAATGAATCATCAGCATTGATGTATTTTGTGTAATATGCAAAAATGGGAAGTGCTGTGTTAGTTCCCATACCTTGGCTTAAGGTGCTAAATCTAACAGATCTATCCTCTGCACCTACCCAAACACCTGTCACTAAATCTGGAGTTAAACCCACAAACCAACCATCTGATTGATTTTGAGTTGTTCCTGTTTTTCCAGCAATTGGCTGAGAAATACCCGCATATGGTCTTTTTTTAGTTTCTTTAGCCCTTATCCTTATTGCCGTTCCTCCCATAACAGATTTTCCATTGGCATTTTTCATAGTAGGATGTTTTATTCCCGTGGTTACTAATTTCATCATTTCCAATATTACATGAGCTGTTTCACGGTTCCAAACCTGATGAGACTCAGGAATATTATCGTAGATTACATTACCAAACTTGTCTTCTATTCGAAGCAAATAAACGGGCTTATTGTAAATCCCATGATTGGCAAATGGAGCTATAGCACTTACAATATCATGTACTGAAATATCAAAAACCCCCAGAGCCATAGCTGGTACAGGATCAAATTTTGAGGTGTCAATTCCCAATTGCGCTACTCTACTAAAAACATTGTTGATCATGGAACCTTTTTTAATTATACTAGCTGTTATATTATTCATAGAATTAGCTAGAGCAAAAGATATAGTAGTAGGTTCTCCCGTAAATGAACTTCCCGAATTCTTTGGACACCATAATTTGTTTCTAGTTTCTGTATGCGGAACCTCAATACAGTATTTTATATCTGGAACTTCATAACAAGGATCAACAATCCCGGATTCTATTGCGGTAGCGTATACAAACGGTTTAAATGTTGAGCCTACTTGCCTGGTTCCCTTTTTAACCATGTCATATTTAAAATGTTTAAAATTAGGGCCACCAACCCATGATTTAATATGCCCATTGTGAGGGTTAATAGACATCATACCCGCCCTTAATAGTCCCTTGTAGTACCTTACCGAATCATAGGTTGAAAATAAGGTGTCTTTTTCTCTTGTTGATGTAGATTTCCAGTCAAAAACTCGTGCTTTTCTCTTTTTGGCCAACGATTTTTCAATCTCTTCTTTTGTTTTTTTTGGGGTAACCGTACCACAGTAAGAACACTTATAACCTTCTGTAATTGCACTCATATATCTACTAGGTCGTTCACAGTAACTGCATGCTTTTCCAACTAATTTCTTATAGGTCATGGATTGTCTAACCGCTCTATTGACAATAGTATCTATTTGTGCTTTTGTAATGTCATCCGAAAAAGGCGGATTATCCCATTTGGCATTATTTTTAGTGAATGCCTTCTGAAGTTCAAATGCTAAATGTGTTTCAACCGCTTTTTCTGCATGTTGCTGAATTCTACTATCAATCGTGGTGTATATTTTCAACCCGTCAGAATAGATATCATATTTGCTTCCATCAGACTTAGCGATGATGTAGTTATTAAGATCATCTTTCTCCGCAAATAACTTACCTAATTCTCCTCTCAGGGTTTCTCTGAAATAAGGAGCTAGGCCAGTTTGATGATCAACTTTATTATATTGTATTCCAAGCGGAAGTTGCTTAATGGAATCAAATTCTCTTTTGCTAATAAATTCATTTTTCAACATTTGATACAACACTACCGACCTCCTTTTTAGCACCGTATCTGGTCTTCTAAGGGGATTGAAAATGGAAGGGTTTTTTGCCATGCCAACTAACATAGCTGATTCATGAATATCTAAATCTGTAGTTGATTTTCCAAAATAGACCTTTGACGCACTATTAATACCAACAGCGTTATTTAAAAAGTCAAACTTATTTAAGTACATAGATATGATTTCTTCTTTAGTGTAATTTCTTTCTAGCTTAGAAGCAATTATCCACTCTTTTATTTTTCTAAGTACCAATTCAAACTTCGTTAATCTCTTTCTTGGGAAGAGCAACTTTGCTAATTGTTGAGATATCGTTGATCCACCTCCCTTTGAATTACCTGTCATAACCCCTTTAATTACTCTACCCAAGGCTCTTACGTCAATTCCAGAATGTTCAAAAAATCGTTCATCTTCGGTAGCAACTAAAGCGTTTACTAAATGATTCGGTAAATAGTTAAAGTGAATATTAGTGCGATTTTCGTGGTAATAGTTCCCAATTTCCTTTAGATCAGCACTGTAAATTATGCTTGCTAAATTCGTTTTGGGGTTTTCTAATGCGGCAATATCAGGAAGTGTCTCGTCATTAGCTAATAAATACAGAGAATACATTCCAAAAACTGGTGACAGTATAATAAGCCAAATTAGTGCTCTTTTTATGATTTTTTTAAACCTCAAAATTGTATTATAAGTCAAATATAATATGGTATTACTTAAGTAATTGTATTTCCTATTAATTATTGTAAACTAATTTATCTCAATAAAAATTGTTAACCTTTGTTGTCAAATGAAAGATCTTAAAAATAAAAAGCATTTTATAAGATACAGTAACATGGTTTTTCAAATGGGTATAATAATATCAGTTTTTGCATATGCCGGCCATTATCTTGATTTAAAGTTTGATACTTCAAAAAAATATTGGACAATGATTCTTTCATTAGTAGGAGTTTTTGGGGCTATTTACCAAATGATTAGAAGCTTAAGATGAAAAAATGGGGAGTTTACATAAGCTGTTTCTTTGGTATTACGTCCATGCATGTCCTCCTTAACTATATTTCGAAATTTAAATCAGTTTCTTTGAACGAGACCCTAATAATGGATTTTTTCCTTGCTTTCATAACAGCTGTTTTTATCTTTCTTTCGGAATATTTATCTGCTAGAAAAAACACATCTCCCTTTATATTTCTAAGTTTTATTTTTTTAAAAATGTTTACTTGCTTACTTTTTTTGATTCCAATAATCAAAAATTATAACTCTCAAAAAATGGGATATATTTTGCAATTTTTCATCATCTATTTTACATATCTATTTATAGAGATTTTAATCCTTAATAGATCTTCAAATTAATATTTTACCCAAAATAGTTTTGGCATTCAAATAATTGATTAATTTTGGCCGAATTTTAAATTCAACGAGTAAAAATGGGACACAAATTACTTCAAAAATTTAGCTTACTCATATCTGTAATTTTCGTTTTTTCGACACCTTCATTCGCTGAACATCATGAAGATAGTCATCATAGTGAAGAAGACCATTCAGCTAAACAAGTTGAAAACGAAAATGGTTCTGAGCTTTATAATCCTGTTCCAGACATTATGCATCACATAGCCGATGCTCACGAATGGCACTTTTGGGGTGAAGGAGAAAATTCGGTTTCCATACCTCTTCCGGTAATTCTATACACAGATGGAAATTTAGACATGTTTATGTCTTCTGCATTTCATCATGGTCACAGTACAGTCATGAAAGATAATAGAGAATACGCCATTGATCATCACGGACATATTCATGAAAAAAATGGTGCTCAAATTATTGACCTTTCAATAACCAAAAATGCAGCATCCATGATGCTTGCCTTTATATTACTAATCTTATTATTTAGTATTTCTGGAAGTAAGGCTAAACAAAATAATGGTGCCCCAAAAGGTATACTTGGTTTTTTAGAACCCCTCATTTTGTTCGTAAGAGATGATATTGTAAAACCTAATATCACACATGGGCATCATAAGTTTTTACCTTATCTGTTAACATTGTTTTTTTTCATCTTAATGAATAATCTTCTTGGACTACTCCCAGGATCAGCTAACGTCACTGGTAACATTGCGGTTACTCTCGTTTTATCTGTGATTACTTTAATTGTAACCAACCTTTTTGGAAATAAATCCTACTGGTCACATATTTTTAATCCTCCTGGAGTACCATTAGCTTTAATGCCTATTATGATTCCCATCGAAATAGTTGGAATTTTCACTAAGCCTTTCGCCCTAATGATTCGTTTGTTTGCAAACATCACTGCAGGCCACATTATTATTTTAAGCTTAATCTCATTGATTTTTATGGCTCAAAGCGGCCTCGGAGATGTATTTGCGTGGAGTATTTCTCCAGTAGCAGTCGCTTTTGTGCTATTTATGGATTTAATTGAAGTATTAGTAGCCTTTTTACAGGCTTATATTTTTACTCTATTAACAGCACTATTCATTGGCTTAGCCACTGAAGAAGCACATTAAAAATATTGTTAAACCGAAAAAATAAATAAATGGGAACAATCACAGGAATAGCAGCAATTGGCGCAGGATTAGCGGCCGTTGGTGCTGGAATTGGAATTGGTAGAATTGGTGGATCAGCGCTAGAATCAATGGCTAGACAGCCGGAGATGATGGGCGACATCAGAACCAATATGATTATTGCTGCGGCACTTGTTGAAGGTGTTGCGTTGTTTGGTGTTGTTGTAGCACTTTTACAAGGATAATTAACCAATATATTATTAGCTAACCAGTACGATTGGTATTGGTTAGCTTAATTTAAAAAACTATAAAATGGAGCTAGTTACACCCGGAATCGGTTTAATGTTTTGGACAGTAGTTATTTTTACACTGTTGTTAATTTTATTGAAAAAATTTGCATGGGGACCTATTCTTGAATCTGTTGACAACAGAAATAAAAATATTGAAGATGCATTAGCAGCAGCAGAGAATGCAAAGAAAAAAATGGAAGAATTAACTTCTGATAATGAAAAGATTTTAGCTGATGCTCGCCTTGAAAGAGAAACCATTCTAAAAGAAGCTAGAGCAATTAGGGAAAAAACAATTGCCGATGCTAAAAATCAAGCTTCTAATGAAGCTGAAAAAATCATTACCTCAGCCAAAGAACAAATAAATAATGAGAAGATGAAAGCCATGACTGAAATCAAAAATCAGATTGCTGATATTTCAATTGAAATGGCTGAAAAAATATTAGGGGCTGAACTAAAAGATGCTAATAATCAAAAGAAATTGATTGAAGAGGCACTTAAAAAGCAAATAAATTAAAATGATCGCATCTAAAATCACGAGCAGGTATGCAAAGGCACTTATTGATTTGGCAAAGGATCAAAATGCTCTTGATTCGTGTTTAAATGATATGGTGATGCTTAAAAATTCGTGTGTAACTAATCATGAATTACAACTTCTTTTAAAAAGCCCTATCATTAATTCAGATAAAAAGTGGGGAATATTAGAAATAATTTTTAAATCAAAGGTGTCTAAATTATCCATGCTATTTATCCAGATACTTACTAAGAAAAAAAGAGAATCTTTATTGCCCCAAATTGCTGAAAACTTTATTCAATTTTATAAATCTCAAAAAAATATAGCAGTAGCAAAAGTAACTACAGCCACTCCGTTAAATGATTCATTACGAAAAAAAATCATTGAATTCATAGGTACTGAAAACAAGATGGACATTGAGTTGAATGAAGACGTGGATGAGAGTATTTTAGGTGGTGCAATAATTAAAATTGGAGATAAACAAATAGACGGCAGTGTGAAAAGAAATTTAAAAAATCTTAAAAAAGCATACAGTCAAAACTTATATATAAAAGACTTTTAAAACAGAGAAATTATGGCAGAAATTAAACCAGCTGAAATATCAGCAATTTTAAGAGAGCAACTTTCAGGATTTAAGACTGAAGCTCAGCTAGAAGAAGTGGGTACAGTACTTCAAATTGGCGATGGTATTGCTAGAATATACGGACTTGGCGGTGTTCAATATGGTGAGCTTATTGAGTTTGAAAATGGTCTTCAAGGTATTGCATTGAACTTAGAAGAGGATAATGTAGGTGCTGTACTTTTAGGTGCATCAAATGATATTAAAGAGGGTGATACGGTAAAAAGAACTGGAAAAATTGCTTCTGTTAAAGTGGGAGAAAAAATGCTTGGCAGAGTCGTTGATACTCTTGGCAATCCCATTGACGGTAAAGGCCCAATTGAAGGAGAGCTATTTGAAATGCCTATTGAAAGAAAAGCTCCAGGAGTAATTTACAGACAGCCTGTTAATGAACCGTTACAAACAGGTGTAAAAGCTATTGATGCAATGATTCCTATAGGTAGGGGACAAAGAGAACTTGTGATTGGAGACAGACAAACTGGAAAAACAACAGTATGTATTGATACCATTATAAATCAAAAGGAATTTTATGACAGAGGAGAACCGGTATTTTGTATTTATGTAGCTATAGGTCAAAAAGGTTCTACTATAGCAGGTATTGTAAGTAAATTAGAAGAAGCAGGAGCAATGGATTATACTGTTATTGTAGCGGCTAATGCGTCTGATTCTGCTCCGATGCAATTTTACGCTCCCTTCACTGGAGCAGCCATTGGTGAATATTTCAGAGATACAGGTAGACCGTCTCTTATTATTTTTGATGATTTATCAAAGCAAGCCGTTGCTTACCGTGAAGTTTCATTATTATTAAGAAGACCTCCAGGAAGAGAGGCTTACCCAGGGGATGTTTTCTACTTGCATTCAAGATTATTAGAAAGAGCTGCAAAAATCAATAACAACGATGAAATAGCTCAACAAATGAATGACCTTCCTGAATCTTTAAAAGGAAAAGTTAAAGGTGGTGGATCATTAACCGCTCTTCCTATTATTGAAACTCAAGCTGGTGACGTATCAGCATATATTCCAACTAATGTGATTTCAATCACTGATGGACAGATTTTCTTGGACTCTAACTTGTTTAACTCTGGAATTAGACCTGCTATTGACGTTGGAATATCCGTATCAAGGGTAGGTGGTTCCGCTCAAATAAAGTCTATGAAAAAAGTATCTGGTACGTTGAAATTAGATCAAGCTCAATATAGAGAACTTGAAGCGTTTGCTAAATTTGGATCTGACTTAGACGCTGCTACCATGGGTGTTTTGGATAAAGGCGCAAGAAATGTTGAAATTCTAAAACAAAATGAAGGATCACCACTTCCCGTTGAAGAGCAAGTTGCTATTATATATTGCGGTTCTACTGGAATTATTTCAGGGATACCCACTAATAAAGTAAAAGAATTTGAAAATAATTTTCTTGAATTGATGAGAAACAAACATCGTGCTGAACTTGATGTATTAAAATCAGGAAAATTAACTGCTGAAGTAACTGATGTTATTAAAAAAGTAGTTGCTGAGATGTCAAAATCTTATGCTGAATAACGTATAAAATGGCAAATCTTAAGGAAATAAGAACACGTATTACTTCTGTAGAATCAACTATGCAGATTACTTCTGCCATGAAAATGGTTTCGGCAGCAAAATTAAAACGTGCTCAAGATGCAATTACCCAAATGAGACCTTTTGCAAAAAAGTTCAATGAAATTTTACTTAATGTTTCTGGCTCTGTGGAAGGGGGAGACCACCCTTTGATGAAAAAAAATAACGGTAAGAAAGTTTTGCTAATTGCCCTTTCATCTAACAGAGGGTTGTGTGGTGGATTCAACAGTAATGTCATTAAAGAAATAAAAAGGGTAATTCAAGAAAATCCTGATAAAGTATATTCTATTTTACCTATTGGAAAAAAGGTTTTTGACGCTTTTAAAAAGAGTACTTTAATAAATGATAATGATCTTTTACCTAAAGATTGTGAACTTATTTGGGATAATTTGAGTTATGATTACGCGGTTGAATCCATAATGAAAATTATCACTGCTTTTGAAAATAATGTTTATGACGAATCTTTTATCATTTACAATTCTTTTAAAAATGCTGCCGTTCAAGAATTAATTAATGAGAAGTTTCTTCCTGTTGAGCCTATCGAAGATTCTAAAGTAAGTACATCCATTGATTATATTTTTGAACCGAATCAAGAAGAGATTTTGAATGATCTAATTCCGAATTCTTTAAAAATTAAATTTTACAAAGCTTTATTGGATTCTTTTGCATCAGAACATGGCGCAAGAATGACTGCTATGCACAAAGCAACAGATAATGCATCAGAAATGAAAAAAGAATTAACCTTGTTTTACAACAAAGCAAGGCAAGCATCAATTACTAGTGAAATTCTAGAAATTGTCGCTGGTGCTGAAGCATTAGGAGGTTAAACAACAATTCATCTTTTATTGTAAACCCTTGATATACTCAAGGGTTTTTTTTTATTTTGATTATCGTGTTCAACGTTTCATTCTCTTTAAAAAATAGAATCTACTTTTCCATGATTGCTATGGTTATGATATCACTTGTAGCCATCGGGATAACAACAGTTTACTTTTTTAAATTACAAAATGATAAGTATCACTTTAAACGTATTCAGCGGAAACAAAAGACAGTAAATTTATCTTTAGAGTATTTTTTAAATGACCTAAGTCCAGGTGAAGTAGACGATTTTGTCTCTAGAGATTTTGATTTAAAGGTACACGAAATAGCAAAAGTAAATTCACTAATAATTCATGTATTTAATACGAAAGGAGAAGAACTTATTAACACAGAACCAAGAGACTCTGTTTTTAAAAATAGCCGTCTGAACCCCTTTCTGTTGTATAAGTTGGAATCAGCTGAAGATGGAAAATATGTAGAAAAAAAAGTAAATGGACCGATCAATTCCTATTCATTTGCGAAAAATAAAAAAGGAGAGAATATGGTTGTTATTAATATCCCTTACAACCCATTAAACTTCACCGCTAAGACAGAGGTTAATTTATTTCTTAAAAGGCTTATAGAAGTTTTTTTAGTCTTGTTCACAGGTGCGCTTTTAATAGCATACTTATTGACACGATACATAACTAAATCCATAGAAGAAGTTCGAAAAAAAATAGAAGTCGTGGAAATAAATGAAACTAACGAAAAACTAATATGGGAAAAACAAGATGAAATTGGTGTATTAGTTAATGCATATAACAAGATGATAGACAAATTAGAAATAAGTAAAAAAAAGTTAGCACAAAATGAACGTCAAACAGCGTGGCGTGAAATGGCAAAACAAATTGCTCATGAAATTAAAAACCCTTTAACTCCAATGAAGCTGAGTGTGCAGCATCTTAGAAGAGTAGTATCATTAAAAGGACCAGATGAAGAACATTTAAAACAATTCGAAGACAAAATGATAGGCCAAATTGAATTACTCACCGAAATCGCAGATGAATTTTCAAATTTCGCTGAATTGCCTAAGGCAAAGATGAAATCCATAGACTTGAGTGCTATAATTAGAAATACTATTAGTTTGTATAATCATCATAAAAACATAAAAATTGTATATGATAAATTGAACGATATAGTGGTCTTTGGTGATGAAAATCAGCTGACAAGAGTTTTTAATAATTTACTTAAAAACAGTGTACAGGCTGTAGATTCAAACGGAGAGGTTTCTATTTCTACAGAAGTTAATAGTATACAAAATGTGATTCTTATAGAAGATAATGGGGTTGGTATACCAGCCGAAATTGAAGATAAAATTTTTGAACCTAAATTCACTACTAAGTCTTCTGGTAAAGGATTAGGTCTACCTATAGTAGCACAGATTATCCGTAATCATGGAGGTGAAATTTCCTTATTGAAAAAAAATAAAAAAGGCACCTGCTTTAGAATTGCTTTACCCGTTTTAAAAGATGAGTCAGAAAATTGAAGGCTTCTTTTTGAGGTCAACTAAGCTAAAACAAAACGTATTGCTTGTGGACTTATATACCTTTCAACACGGACGGTCGTCTTTTATATTTACACACCAAAAAAAATCACCATTTATATTTCAACCTTTCCATTTTTTTTCTTTTCAATCTAATTATAATCCAGAAAAGAAATTAAATCGTGCAAATAATCAAGAACTTATTTTTCCAGTTATAAATATAGTAAGTGACGTAAGGAAGACTGGACTAGCTATATTATTAACGGAGATTCTGAATAAATGCATAAATAATTTTGAGGTCAGTCCAAGTTTGTACGTGCACATTAAAAAAATGATTATTTCTTTTGAACATCACGATTTTAACCCAGTCTTTGGTGTTTACTTTGTAAAAGAAATACTTCATTTTTTTGGTATAAACCCCCAAAATAATTATGACGAAAAGAGTCCATACTTTAATATCTCAAATGGTCGCTTTGAATCAAAAAAAGATGATTTTTTGAAGGCTGACTTTCCAAACAAAGAATTTCATCAATTATTAGGCATGAATATTGATACAATTTTCGCTATGAAACTCTCAGTTAATAAGCGTAGAGAAATACTTGCATTGCTCTTAGAATACTTATCATATCATGAAATATTAAATCAAAAGCAGATACAATCTGTGCACGTCTTACAATCCATTTACGATTGAAAACTAAACTTAAATCAAATATTTTTTTTCTCTTAATGGTCTTGGTAAATACAATTTACAGTCAAGAACTAAAAATAATTGATGCATACGGCAATCCTATTAAAAGCAAAACGGTAATTCTAAATAACACCTTTTCTGATACGTTAAAAACAAACAATAGAGGTAAAATAAAAATTCATAAAAATACAGACTATAAATCCATTACCATTTTAGAATACAATACTATCGTTCCGAAAGACAGTATAAGGAACGGTGTTCTACA
This sequence comes from uncultured Flavobacteriales bacterium, assembly GCA_964549345.1. Taxonomy (GTDB): domain Bacteria; phylum Bacteroidota; class Bacteroidia; order Flavobacteriales_D; family Parvicellaceae. The sequence goes on from CAZJVX010000002.1 coordinate 14,512, forward strand.
AATTACCCCCAAAGACGTAGACGCTCTTCCCACATTTGAAACTAAAACCACAAACCTCTCACACATCCTAAATAGTTTAAAAGAATTTGATCACGAGATTGTTAATAAAGAAAAAATTCTAAATTCTGATTACTCTACCTCTGCTGATATTTTGCTTCTTACCGATGGAGTGACCATTCAAAAGAGCCAAGGAGGTGGGGGAAGTCCCATAATCAGGGGATTTGAAGCTAATAGAATCTTGTTGATGATTGATGGCGTTAGAATGAATAATGCTATATATCGTAACGGTCATGTGCAAAATAGTCTAACTGTTGATCCATTTATTATTGAAGATTTTAATGTCATTTATGGTCCATCAGCTGTTACTTATGGAAGTGATGCCATTGGCGGAGTGATTAATTATACCACAACCAAGCCTAAGTTATCAAATAAGAAAGACACAACATTAGAAAAAATTAGATTAATTACACGCCTAAATAAAGGAGCTGATGAACTGACAAACCATATCGATTTAAATTTTGGTCAACAAAGATGGGCCTCTTTTTCTTCCTTAACATTTAAACAATTTGGAGATATTGTGATGGGGGGAAACAGACAGCATGGTTATGCAGATTGGGGTAAGCTTCCTTACTACGTTAACCATGTCCTTGGGTCAGACAGTTTGATAGAAAACCCTAATCCGAATAACCAGTTGGATATCGGATATAATCAAATAGATATTACCCAAAAGTTCCTATTTAAACCTACTCAACATCTAGAAATTTCCACTAACTCACAATTGAGCACATCCAGTAATATTCAACGATTTGATCAATTAAATAATTATAATGAAAATGGTATTCCTCAATTTGCTACATGGGAATATGGTCCACAATTAAGAATAATGAATGTCTTAAATTTAAACTGGAATAAACCAACCCAATTATTTGATAATATCTCATTAAATACATCTTATCAACAAGTATCAGAAAGTAGAAATATAAGGCAATTTAACAACCCTTATTTAGAGCAAAATGACGAATACGTTCAAGTATTTGGAATTAACATATGTGCTAAAAAGTCACTAGCAGAGGAACTCTCGCTAACTTATGGGGGAGAAGTTTATTTTAATGATATTCATAGTAATGGAAAGAGGACAAATATTTATACGCAGACCGATTTTTCTCATCTAAGTAGATATCCATCAAAAGGAAGTAGTATGATTATGCAGGGCTATTATGGAATGGTAAGGTGGCAAAAAGAGAAATTTAGCGTTGTTTCTGGAGTTAGATATGCTTTAAATGAAATTAATGGTCAATTTAACGATTCCATTTTTGGTGTCTATTTTGAAGAAATAAATATAAATAATAATGCCCTGAATGGGTCTTTTCACATTAGCTATTACCCCAATACTAAAACCAAATACAATTTGTCACTAAGTACGGGATTCAGAAGCCCTAACGTAGATGACCTCGGGAAGATCTTCAATAAAGATGGCTTTATTACGGTACCAAATGTTAATCTTATTCCTGAATTTGCTTATAACAGCTCTTTAGGAATTTCAAAATCGTTTTATATAAGAAAAGAAAAAAGCATAAAGCTAAAATGGAATGGTTATGGAACTTTACTTAATAACATGATTATTAAAGACGATTTTTTTCTAAACGGTCAACCCAATTTAAATTGGAATGGCGTCCAATATGCTATTCTAGCTAACCGTAATACTAATCAAGGTCTTGTGTATGGAATAAATCACTCTCTGGAATTAAAAACAAGGCATTTACAAATTAAATATGCCCTTAATTATACCAAAGGAATAATAACGTATAATGCTATGCCTGTTGGACATATACCACCTATTACTGGGAATTTTTTTATTAGCCTAATGAAAGATGAATTTACCTTTTCGGTTTTCTCTTTATTTAATGGTGTTAAGAGTCGAACTGATTTTGGTCCTGGAAATGTGGATAATCCATTTGAAGCTACAGACAATGGTTTTCCTTCGTGGTACACTATTAATACTCGTATATCATCAACCATAAATTCAAAACTAAACCTAGCAATTAGTTTAAATAACATTTTTGATGTGCATTATAAAACATTTGCATCTGGAATAAGTGCTCCAGGAAGAAATTTGGGCGTTACCTTAAGATTAGTCTATTAGATTGATTTCAGACTTGTAGTTTAATGGCGTTATTGGAGAGTCTTTCTTAATAGAAAGGACAACGGACGTTTGCATCTGGCCAATCTCTTCAATTTGGCCTAACTTTTCCTCTAAAACAATATCAAAAGAAGGAATATCTTTAGTAATGATGCGTAGTTGGTAGTCAAAGTTTCCGGTAAGTTGAAGGCACTCTACAACCTCATCAATTTTATTAATGCCATCCATAAAATTAACCACAGCAGTACTTTTTTGCCTAATAAGAGATAACTGAACAAGAGCCATAAATCCCAAGCCTAGTTTTCCATTATTAACTTTAGCGTGATAACTAGAAATTATACCTAATTTTTCTAATTTCTGAACTCTACCTAGAGTTGGTGCTGCAGACAACCCCACTACTTTACTAAGCTCAATATTTGTAATTTTACTGTTCGCTTGTAATGCCCTTAAAATCTTTAAGTCTATAATATCTAATTTCATTTTCTTAAAATTTCGGAATAAAAATACGCTTTATAAGCGTTTTTTAAAATTTTATTTCAATAAAAAATTGAAAAAAGTACTGGTCTCGAAGGAGAGGCATCATTTTTTAAGTTTGATATGGATAAATTTAACAAGTACATGCCGTCTTTCAGTTCATCTGGAACACCGATAAATTCAGTAATAGTGGATTCTTGATCTAATGTCGAAGGATAATTCCAAAAAGCACGATGAGATAATAACATTCCATCATCAAACTCTTTATCCACCGAAGGTTGATCAATTAATAGGTGACGTATTCCCTTTTCTCTTATGTATGCTGCTGTTTTTGGATGTAGATAAGGCCAATTGGTTCCATCATAATTCTTAGTCTTTAACTCCTCCAAATTAGGCTGAGTTTTAATTATTATGGCTTCAGCTTTGGGATTTATCTTGTCCTCTATAGCTGATTTCAATATACATAAGTCTCCTTTTTGAATTGGTTTTTCAATATTCCCATCCATCAAAGTTGGTTTTACAGAAATAAGCTGAGCAATAAAATGAAATCGATTTAACACCCCGTTTACTGGAACTTCCTCTTTTGAAATATGACCAACAGATTCGGTATGAGTCATATTTGCATGAGGGTTAATCATCACTTCTTTAAAATTTACAGAACCCCCTTCTTTAACACTACCAACGAAATTTTCTCCTCTAATCACGTTTAAAGTAACTGCAGGAGAATACCAAGCTTTGAAACCTGTTTTTTCCTTGGTTTCTAGCGAAATATCTATTGGCTTTGTTAAATCCGCTTTTGCTAATTTATGTCCTAGTTGAAATGTGATAATCATTAATTTAAAATAAATAATTCTCGGGAAATAAATTCAGATAAGAGCCATTTTTCTTTATTCATGACTAAAATGTCATTTTTAATTTTTAACAGTCCATCATGTAAAAAACGGTCAATTTTGATGTTAAAATCACTCTTGTTTTTCTCATTTAATAACTTTAATGCCTCCAATAAGTTCACTCCCTCGCTTGTTCTTAGTCCGAGCATAACTAGTTCATTAAAGTGATCTATTTCTGATAATTCTTCTTTTTGTGGATGAATGGAGTTCGTTGATACTTGTTGTATATATTGAACATTATTGGAAACGTTCCAAGATCTGTAAGGATACTGATAAGAATGAGCTGAAGGTCCAAAACCTAAATAATTATTTTTTTTCCAATAATTTGTATTGTGCTGAGATGACTTTCCAGGTAAGGAAAAGCTAGAAATTTCATAATGTATATATCGATTTATGTACATGAGATTAGTTATGATTTTAAACTCTTCTTCACTTTGTGTGTCCCTAATTTCTTTTAGTTTATTTTGCTTTTTTAAATGCCCAAAATACGTTTTATCTTCAATGGTAAAGTGATAACATGATATATGAAATGGTTTAGTGGATAAAAGAGATGATAACTCTTCTTTTATATTGCGATTGGGGTATCCAGGAACTCCATATATAAAATCTACACTGATATTTTCAAAGCCCATTTTCTTAGCTAGAAGAATAGACTGTATTGCTTTTTCCTGATTATGATCTCGGTTCATCCAATTGAGAATTTCATCATTTAATGATTGAACTCCAATGCTAAGTCTATTAACTCCTAATTCTCTATAACCGTTTAACAACATTTCGGTAATGTCTTCGGGATTGATTTCTACAGTAAATTCAACTTGTTGTGATCGGTTTGTATACTTACCTAAATGATCTAATATTTGTTTAATTTCAGAAATAGCTAAAACCGATGGAGTTCCTCCTCCGAAATAAAGACTATTGTAATTACCTGAAAATTCTTTTTTTCTTATCTCCATTTCTTTACAAATGGAATCTATCATTTTTTTAGTATTGGCCAAGTTGGTAGTGAAATGAAAATCACAATAATGGCAAGCCTTTTTGCAGAATGGGATATGAAAGTAGATTCCAGACAAAATCAATAAATTAGATTGCAAATTAATGTTGTAATTTTACAACAAATTAAATGTAATGATAAAAGCGACTTACAATAAGACAACACATTTAGAATTATCCCAAGATGCCATTTCCAAAATGGAAATTGTAAAAATAAACATTGAAGATAATACTGTTAATTTGAGAATTGGCAATAACAAATATCACTGTAAGTTATTGAAAAAATATCCTGAAGAAAACAGTTATTTTATAAAGGTAAATGGAACGCTTATCGAATTAGAAAAGAAACACCACTACAGTGATATAATATCTAATATTAGTAAGTATACCAATAGTGATCAAAAAATCAATAAGCTGGTATCGCCTATGCCTGGTCTCATCTTAGAAATACAAACAAAAGCTGGGGAAAAAGTAAAGAAAGATGAGCCATTAATTATACTTGAAGCCATGAAAATGGAAAATGTACTGTGTTCACCTGTTGATGGTATCATCAAAGAAATTTTGGTTAATACTAAACAAACTGTGGAAAAAAATAGCATACTCATTAAATTTGAAACATGAAAAAACTATTCTCAATAACACTAATTTTATGTCTTAGCTACTCGTGCTCATCGGAACAAGAAACATCTAAAGATTCTACTACCGTAGTTCCTAAAGAGGTTCAAATAGAGGATGTTCATGATTTTACACTCGGTGAGGTAATGGTAAGATGGACCGCATTTAAACATGCTAGTAAAGCTCAAGTTGGAGGTAAGTTCGATAGTGATTCTATTGAGACTTCTGGATTTAAAGGAGGAACTAATTTAATTGATGCTGTTGTGGGCACTTCATTTAAAATTCCTACATCAACTACAAGCACTGGAGACAAAACAAGAGACTACAAAATAGTGACCTCATTTTTTAATACCATGGCAAATACAAAACACATCACTGGTACAATATCTAGCATTGATAAAAATGGGACTGGTAACGTTTTATTAAAAATGAATGAACTAGAAATAGAAAAGAATTTCAACTGGGAGTTAGATCAAAAAACTTTTGAATTTTACCTTAAAACATCTATTAACGTATTTGACTGGGGTGCCCAGGCCGCTTTAAATGCCCTCAATGAAGTTTGCTTAGAACAGCATACTGGTCCTGACGGTGTGAATAAACTTTGGCCAGATGTTGATATAACTGTTATTGCAGCCCTGTAAGGTTTTTTGCATTTTTCAGGAAATATTTTCCCAATATGTCGAACTCAATGTTAACTAAATCTCCAACTTGGATCTGTTTAAAGTTGGTGTGTTCATAGGTGTAGGGAATTATAGCTACTTCTATTTCTTGATTCATCGTTTTAGTTACTGTTAAACTGACCCCATTAATACAAATTGAACCTTTATGGACTACTAATTGTTCTACTTCACTGTTCCCTTCAAAAAGGTATCTCCAACTGCCGCTCTCTTCTGTTACTTTAATACACTTTGCTATTGAGTCAACATGACCCTGTACCATATGTCCATCTAACCTATCTCCTACCTTAAGGCACCTTTCCAAATTGACCAAATCACCCTTTTTTAACGAATTCAAATTAGTGATCCCTAGGGTCTCTGAAATAGCTGTTACCTTATGCCAATCTTCTTGTTGCTCTACTACCGTTAAGCATACTCCATTGTGAGAAATACTTTGGTCAATCTTTAATTCAGAAGAAATAACTGATTTTATCACAAAATGAGCATTTTGATCTTCTTTTATTACATCAATTACTTCTCCGATTTCTTCTACTATTCCTGTAAACATTAATCTTGATTATTAAAATCTCTTATTAAATGAGTAAAACCATTTAGCTTTTGGTTAACTATTCCTTGTAATCTCAGGGTTTCTACAATGCAAGTGTAATAATAAATTCCCGATGGTAAAGGAAGTTGACTTTCTTGATGAATTCCTTCCCATGTGAACAAAGGTGAAGTGGCTTTAAAAATTGGATCGCCCCATCGGTTAAAAAGATTTAGGTCGATCCCGCTCACGTATCTGATAGGTAATAATGCTTGAAAGGCATCATTGTTTCCGTCACCGTTTGGAGTAAATATGTTAGGTAATTCAAAAAGAGGGCAATTGTCAAAACAAATGGTATCGCTAGGAACACTTTCATTACTGTAAGGAACAGAATCTAGAGATGTAATATAATAACAACCTGCTACAGAAACTTGATCTTGATATGTATAATAGTGCTGATAAGAAGTATCAAAAATTGAAGTAAAAGTGTGTATCAGTCTAAAGGAGCTATCCAAAAAAGGTTGAAAATACAGTTGATAAGAAACTGCGTCATCTGATCCAAAGTTGTTTGGATTAGTCCAACTAAAGGTATTGAAACCTAGTTCGCAATTCTCTAGGCTTTGGTACACTAATCTACCATTGATATTAATAGTGTTATTACTATCTAAATTCGTTGTTATTTCTGGTGGTGGGGGTGGTGTGAAATCAAAGGGAATATCACAAACCCTCTGAGATAAGTTAATTATAGGACTATTTAATGAAGCGTAGGATGGCACACCTACACTTTTAATAAAATAACAATATTCTTTCTGATTTATAAGACCCGAATCCAAATAATAGTTAATAAATGAAGAGTCTAATAAGGTATAGGATCCATTCAAACTATCAGATCTATAAACATAATATTTATTGTTATTCCAAGGGGTATCAAAATTCCAAAAAAGTTCTATTTGATTATCATTAGGAACCGTATAAAGATGTACGCTACTAGCTGGTTCAGATTCCCCAAGTAAAGTGTCTACCCCATTTATATTATAATAAACGCCAACTGAGTAAAATCTGTTTGTATCGGTAGTATTTGTGGTGAAATTAAAAGATGTATCCAAATTCTGTAATAAAGAAGAGGGTGCTCCTTGGTGTATGATCTGACCCGAGTAATCTTTTACCCTATAATGATAGGGAGGAAGATAAATGGTTGTGTCCAGGTCAAATGGGCGATACCAAACAATAGAATCGATACCATCAGAAACACCTGTTTTAACTACAGATACATTATTTAAGATTGGTATTTCATTTTTAATAACTACACATACTGTATCTGTTGGACAACTTTCGACTAGATCATAATCATACATAGCCGTGACTACGTAGCAATACTTTTCATCAATATTTAAATTGTTATTATCTGTATAAGATGTATCGTTGAGGTTAGAGGTTTGGTGAATCAACGTCATGCCCAAATTATTAGCAATCCCAGGATTGTCACAACAATTTAAAGTTGGATTCGCAACTCCAGCTTTACGATATACACTATATCCAGTTGCGTTATTACAATAAGGCTTGTTCCACGTTAAACTGACGGCATTACCAACAGCGCTTATATTTAAACCCTCTAATTCAGGAGGTCTAACCTTAATATTAAATGATTCAAAGTCTGATAATATTGGATTTCCGTTATCAGTTAACTGAATGTTTACCAAATATGGAGCTTGACGTATATGACTACATGTGGTTCTCCAGTTTAAAACTCCATTTGCATATCCATTTCCATTTACAAAAGCAAAAGTAGCTGGATTGGTAGCTAAATTGAACGGTAGACCACTTGACGAAATAGACAAAAAATCTTGATTTGGATCAGATCCATTAATTACAAAATTTAGAGTATCATCTACATTAACACATTGGTCGGGAATGGCAACAATAGAAGGTGGATTATTTGGACATTGCGAAGTTACGGTTAACTGTACATCTCGAATGACATAACCAATTTCAAATCCATTTCTCCATTCTGTAATTTTAATAGTAAAATTGTATTCCCCTTGCATTTGTGGATTAGACCAAAAAACAGTGCCTGTTAATGGATCTATTCCAAAAGAAGAACCCGCATTTTGTGGAACTAAATTAGGTAGAGTATATACTGTATTTGCTAAAGATATGGCGCTTTGGCCTAGCGGATAAACTAAAGCATAAGATAATGAGTCCCCATCTGGGTCATAACCCATAGGATTATAAACATAAGGCTTATTTACACATGCTATTTCTGGACATGGACACTCGTCAAATTGAATTGAACTATTGGGTCCTAAAAAAGCCGAAATATTAATAACACTTTTCAATGCAAACACAATTTGGTCGCTTGAATTAATGTTAATTATACCCGCATTACGATTTGGATCTTCTACTGTTAACGTGTGTAGACCTGGAGATGAAAAAGTATGTGTACCCACGTATTCATTTTCTTTAAACTGTCCAACCAATTGCTGTGAAGTTCGCTGAAATGTATCTGAAACGGCATAAGATGTACCTAAATCAAAATCTATTATTAATTCTTCTCTATCTGGATTTTGATTTCCTCCAATTCCTGGATCTGTACATGTTTTAATGGTTATAGAATATGTCAAGCCTCCTATGTGTTCGTACGTTATTTCACCTCCTCTATTGTGAGAAGCATACAAAAACAGTGGTAATATTAAATTAACAAGAAAAATTCTTTTCAACATATTATTGCAAAAATACTGAAATCACTGTTAAAGAACGATTATGTGTAGTTCATTATTTCTGTTCATGCAATATATTTGTCCGTTATTGAAAGTATGAAGAACACCACAAAAATTGGAATCACAATAGGAGACCCCAACGGTATAGGGCCCGAGATTATATTAAAAAGTTTTAAGGACGAATGGCTATTTGAAGATGTAACTCCTATCGTTTTTTCTAACAAAGGTATTTTAGATCAGTATATTAAACTTTTAGATTACTCCATTTCAATCCATGAAATAAATAGTTTAACACAATGTAAAGAAGGTCTTGTAAATGTATTTACTCTATCTAAAGAATATCAAATCCAACCTGGAAAATTTTGTGAAGACGCTGGAGAAATATCCTACATTTCATTAAAAACAGCGACTAATGAAATGATGAATGGGCAAATAGACGCCTTGGTTACAGCCCCTATTAATAAAAGTAATATCCAGAATGACGAATTCCAATTCAAAGGACATACCGAATACTTTACAAGCCTTTCGAATACCGACATTTCACTGATGTTGTTGTTTTATCAAAATTTAAGAATTGCTCTAGTCACTAATCACTTACCATTAGAAGCTGTTTCAGCTTCATTAACTAAAGAACTTATTTGTAAAAAAGCAGAATTATTAAATCAAACATTAAGAAAGGATTTTGGAATAATTAAGCCAAAAATAGCCTTGCTAGCATTAAATCCTCATAGCGGAGATAATGGATTAATAGGAAATGAAGAAGTAAAAATCATTAATCCCGTAATTAAAGAACTTAATAACCAAGGAATGCTTGTATTTGGTCCTTTTCCAACGGACGGTTTTTTTGCTAATAAAGGATATATAAAATTTGATGGCGTTTTGGCAATGTATCATGATCAAGGTTTAGCACCTTTTAAAATTTTAAGCCAAAATCAAGGTGTGAATTTTACCGCTGGACTTCCTATTGTTAGAACTTCGCCTGACCACGGCACAGCTTACGACATTGCAGGCAAAGGGATAGCGGATGAAACGTCTTTTAGAAACGCTATATATTCCGCCATCGATATTTGCAAAAAAAGGGCGAATTAGTCCTTTATATTAGCTGCTTTTCGTTGTTCTTCCGCTTTCTTGGC
>CAZJVX010000002.1:24770-32136 GCA_964549345.1 uncultured Flavobacteriales bacterium
CTTCCGCTTTCTTGGCCGCCTCAGCTGCTTTTCGCTGTTCTTCCGCTTTCTTGGCTGCTTCCGCTGCTTTTCGCTGTTCTTCCAATTTCTTAACGGCTTCCGCTGCTTTTCGTTGTTGCTCTGCCTGCTGGTTTAAAGCTGGAGTTTTTTTTTTAACGGAAGTAGAGCGACTTCCTGACCTTGGTGGAACAGAGGAATTGTTGTTTTTTCCTTCTTCCTTATATGTATTTGTCTCTTCTTTTTCTTTATTATTTCCTTTGGTAATGTTTATGGGTTTAAAATAAGTATTGGTATTTTCTTCTTCTTCTATTTCAGCATCAGTGCTCGAATTGGTTTTATTCGAGTTGTTAAAATCAAAAGTCTTTTGCTGAAATACCGGCACCTCTTCGGGATCTTCATCAAAATGCTCATAATAAAAATGTATATGTTTAGTAGAAGAACCAAAGCTGTTGGTAATCTTCAATTCTACAGAAGCCATTTCATTTGGTGGTAGGGATATTTTGCCTACAATAGTGCCACTACCGCTGTTAAACTTTAGTTGAGCCAAATCAGAGGGAGAGGTGGAATACTCAAAAACAGTTGCCTTATCAATATGATTTACATATCCATCAATAAAAACTGTTGAAGTTGTTGTATAAATAGGTCTTTTATCAGTTGAAAAACCTCCATACTTTCTCAATTTAATCACTGGTATTGTGCCTTTTTTTATGATTTCTATTCTATTGCTTGTGGTCCCGGCTGAATTAGAAGCTTGTATCTCTATTTCGTTAACACCATCTTTCAAAGTAATGTCCACTAAAAGTTTTTTACTAACGTGATCGAAGTAAAAGGGGATACCATTACCATCCAATAACACATAAATATTGTTCTTATTGGAAACATTTCGTACTGCTCCTATTACCTTTGCTGTGTTTAGTGTAGTTTCATTAAAGCCACTTTTGTGAGATGATACCACTATTTCAGGCTTATTAAGAACTTGTAAAAATTCCAGTTGTCCAGCAAAAGTGAGTGGGTTACAGCCATTATTTGCTACAATTTTAAAATCATTTATTCCTGCTCTACAGTTTAATAAAGCATTTATATCTCCCGTTTGTGGATCAAAAGAGAAAGTCTGGGGTGCTCCATTTAAACTAATCTGTATTTGACTTTTTAAAGAAACTTCCTTTATGTTGAATGAAATTAACTGCTGTGGTGAATTAACAATGGCCTTGTTTCTTCTAAGTATCGGGCTTACCCAATTTATAACAGGGTCTTGACAAGGTGAGGTATTACCAAAATTATATGTTACAGTTTCAGTAACTACTCCACAAGTGTTAAACGCTACTATTTCATACGTATGTGAGCCAGGCTTTAAGTTTAACATGGATACAAAATCACCCGTATTTACATCGAAATTATATCCCTGAATATCCATACCATTTTCTTTAAATCGAATAGTTTGTGTATGTAATATTTTAGCTATAATTGAAGCTTTGTTATTCATTGTATTCACCGTATTTGTATTTGGTGATATTAATTGAATTGCTGGATTATTACATTCTACTGGAGTATAATGAATAGTAATTGTTTTTTGTGCTGTACCTATGCTGTTATATGCTAGAATATTAAATGTATTTATCCCCGGTGATAACTGCACTTGACATTGAAAGTTTTGAGACATTGGGTTGAATAAAAACTGTCGAGAAGCCACATTATTTAAATATGCCATTGCATTTTCGTATTTATCTACATGCTTAATTATCCCTCTTATCGATAAGAGATTATTTGATGTTGAAAAGGTATTTTCTTGAGGATAAGTAATATCAATAATTGGAGGAGATAACAGTTGCGCTTGTTGAAACTCAATGACAGTTACATCTTGATCTGATCCGAAATTATTTTTCCCTTTCACGAACACATTATTTTTGCCTGGTTCGAGATTAAGGTTAACTTCCAGCAGCTTTGTAACAGGGTCAAAAGTAAAATTAGAAATGGTTTTGTTGTTAAATTTTAGGGTTATATCTGGTTTACTATTTACTCTAAGCAATACGGCTTTAACGTTTATGTTTTTATGTTGACTTACAAAAGGATCTGTTACAGGGTCAGTAATATTTACTTCTGGTGGTTGTTGGTTAGATCGATCTTGATGAACAATAACTACTCTGTCATCATCTGACCCCACCTCATTCTCCACTTGTATATATATAGGATTATCTCCACTGTGCAAGAGAGCCTTAAAATGAATTTCGCCATTGCTTGGTATAAAATCAAATGGGACTGATTGATTATTTACGTTTACTTTTTTAATGTGTTGTATACTAGTGATGTTAGTACGAGCCTTTACATCATAAAATTGATCTTGCGTAAAAAGGGTGTCTAGTCTTGGGTCTGTGATATCTACCTGAGGTGGTGTAGGTACTTTATATTCTATTTCTCTCGATGAGCTATCTCTTCCAAAATTGTTTTTTGCTTTTATTACCACTTTATTTATGCCTTGTCGAAGTGTTACATCTGCAGAGAAAATTTTGGTTGTAGGATTGAACAGAAACTGTGTTGAAGGATTTCCGTTATAGAAAAATTGAATATCTGATTTTTGACTAACATTTAATACAAACGATGTAATGTTTTGATATTGGTTTTGAGTTTCTGTTATTTGATTAAATGGGTGAGTTATATCAACAACTGGTGGAGAACCCGTAATTCGTCTTTTATAAATTATGATGGTCTCATCTTGGTCAAAACCATAATCATTTACAGCATTAATTTCAAACACATTGGCTCCAGGTTGTAATTCGACATTAAATAATAATCTTCTTTGTATTCTGTCAAATTGAAAATCATTTCTACTAATGATTATGCCATTATGATTTAACGAAATTTGAGATTTAGTATTCACATGATAAATTCTTGCTTGTAAGTGAAATAAACTACCATGTACCTCCATATTATGATGTGATGGATTTGTGATGTTAACTGTTGGTGGAGCGCCTGTGCTGGAGTAAGTAATCTCATCTGTATTTTGATTGGTGGGGGTTCCTGTTCCCGTATTAGTACTTGTTATTGGTGTTGAATTGGGGGTTGGCTTAATGGCCTCTTCTTCTTCATTTTCTTTAATGTAAGACTGACTTCTTCCTCGATTACGGAAAATGTCAAAATTAATTCTGAATGCCGTATAATGATATTTATCATTAATGTTATCATCATTAAAACCATTGATTTCACTGGCTAATGCATAGGTAACCTTGTGCTCTAGTCCTACAGAAAATGAGGGTGACAGTTGATAACCAATACCTATTCCTAGTGAGGGCATAAACTTCAATTGATTTGTCATTACAACGGTTTCAAACTCCATGTCGCTCTCTCTTTTGATATCTCTGGCAAAACTACGGTCATTAACTTCATTTAAATTTGAATAATTATAGGGGACTTGACCATTTAAATAATCGGCCTTTACACGATAATCAATGATTCCTAAACCTCCAAATCCGTACAATAAAACTCCTGTTTTTTCTCTAAGTTTGTGTAAAGAAAGTACACCTTCGAGGCTAAAGTCATTTAAATCCATCCTGTAGTTTCTATAGGCTTGGGTTGATATGAACTGTTGATAGTTAGGATTTAAATTGTGTATGGAGTCTAATGCCGTTGTCCAACCATAATTTACACCCCTTAAGTATCTGAATCTTAAATCTAGAGCGAAAAATCGATTTCCGGGAAAATAGACAACGGTCTTACCAAAAGTAAAACCACCACTTAGTTGAGAAAAAGGTTGAGCATAGTTCGTGTCATTCTCTATCATTACCAGTTCTTTCTCCTGCCAAGTTCCACCTGAGTTTAATCCCAAATTCCATCCTGTATCGTCAATATAATTTACATATTGTGAGGAGGTTGTGCTGTGCAAAAAAAGACAGGCAAAAAATAAAACGTAAAATTTAATGTTCATAATTTCATTTTATCATTTATTAACATATATCATGCCAATGTATTTTTTTCTAGATTAGTAAAATAGTACAATGACTACAATCAAGAATATTAACTAAAGTAATGCATCAAAGACATTTTCTTCTTATTTCTTTTCTCGTTTTTGGACTTTTTTTTGGCGGATATGGCCAAAATCCAGTAAATGATCATTGTGATAACCCCGTTCCGTTGTGTTTTAATGAATGGATTAAGGGAACTAACTACAATGCGACAACTCAAATATGTGATCAATGTAGTGATTGGAGCAGTGATAATAGCTGTTTTGAACTTCAAAATACAGTATGGTTTAATTTTTTAACCAATGAAAGAGGAGGAAGTGCCACCATTAAAATCAAAAATATACAATGTAATGGTGATACAAATAATACATATTATAATAAACTGGAAGCAGTAGTACTAAAAGCAGACACCAACTGCCTTCATACGTCTTATCAATTTATTTCTAATTGTCAAAATGGCGAAAACGTAATTACATTTGACATCCCCAATCTATCTCCTGAGCAAGAATACATGTTAGTTGTTGATGGAATGGTAAACCCAAATGACAGCTCTATATTACCTGCTTCTTGCGAATTTGAAATAGCTGCATATGGAAATGCCATAGACCCTTTAGTGGATGCCGGACCGGATGTGTTTACGGCTCCAAATGTAGACGCTCCGCTTTCCGGATCTGGATATGGCAACCCTTCTTGGTACCCTAATGACAATATAACTAGTTCCTCTATTTTTAACCCCTCTGTTTTTTTAGAAATCAATACACTTTTCGAATTGACCATTACTCAAGATATAGGATGTTCTTACACTGATCAAGTAATGGTTTTTGTTCAGGTACCTCTTGAAGTTTTCAATACCATTACACCAAATGGCGATGGATTTAATGATACTTGGAAAATCAGTAATATTGAGAGTTACCCACTCTGTAAAATAAGTGTTTTTAGCAGATGGGGTCAACGTTTGTACTATGATATAGGATATCCTGAAAACAGGCAATGGGATGGTACGCACAATGGTAATGAACTGCCTTCAGGCACATATTATTATGTTATTGAAACAGGCTCAAATATTGGAGAATCAACATACAGTGGATACATAAATCTAATTCGATAAAGTGAGAAAATATATTCACAACATAGTGCTTGTTTTTATAATTGGTTTTTTATCTTACTATCCAATCAAAGCTCAGCAGGAAGCACAGTTCAGTAATTTTGTGGCAAATGCTTTATTTTATAATCCTGCCATTGTCGGTGGAAAAGATTGTTTAGAGTTGAAATCCGGCTACAGAAATCAATGGATAGGTATAGAAGGGGCTCCAAGATCTACTTTTTTAAGTTTTTCCACATCATTAATAAACCCTACTCAACTTTTTTCTAGTTCACATATTGGGTTAGGTGGGTATTTTCAAGACGAATCCTTTGGCTCGTTTAAAAAAACCACGTTTAATTTATCTTATTCTTACTCATTTATGATAAGTCCCAAAGTGACTTTTGCTTATGGTGTTCATGCTGGAATACAACAATTGGGGATTGATGCTGGAAGTATACAGCTTTTTCAAAGAAATGACCCCATAATAGACGGTTCAAGAAAAATTGTATTGATACCAGATGGGGGAATTGGTTGTTTTTTAGAAAATGACGATTGGTATTTGGGATACAGCTTAAAAAATATCATAATGAACAATTGGCAAAACTTAATATTAAGTGAAAACTCCAAACTTAATATACATCATTTTCTCATGTCTGGAAAGCGATTTTATGGGAAGAAATTAAATTTTGTTCCCAATTTGCTCATAAAACATGCTGGAAGAAGTATTCCTGCTGCAGATATCAACTTAAATTTTGAGTATAAAAATCTTCTAAATTTTGGTGTTTCATATAGAAATTTTGATGCTGTTTCCGCTCTTTTTCACGTTAATATATTGGATCATGTAAATTTGTATTATGCCTACGACATCACTACCTCTAATATTCAAAAAATGGGCTCTAACACACATGAATTTATTATAAGCTATAAAAATTGCCCTAACAGGTTAAAAGGGCCGTCTTCGTGCCCTTTATTCTACTAATTCACCCTTTTTATTAAAAGTTTCGTCATAATATTATAGCATTTAGGCAACTTTTACTTCTTTAATTACGTCTTTTTATATATTTTCAACAATGATTGTTACTTTTCAACAAAATATGGGAACCAATTGCAGAATTTTGCGTAAAGGGAAAACTTAATTAAGGATAGGTGCCAATTTATACTTACTTACATAGAGTACGTTTATTACTTTTTTTCTCATCCGTTTTTTGCTTATGTGAATACCATCAAATTCAAGCACAGTGTAACCCTATTAATTTTTCGGTAAGTGTTACATCAAACTATAACGGTGCTGCTGTTTCTTGTCCTAACGCTTGTGATGGTGAAATCACGGTGACCGTTACTTCTGCTGGAGGACCATTTGGTTACACGTTAGAAGAACAATCTACAGGAAATACAACAGTTCAGTCCAATCCGGTTTTTAGTAATTTATGTGGTTCTGGAAACTATACCATAACAGTAACTGACTCCTCCCAAGAAGTAATTCCTGGAATATTTTGGTGTAATGAATCACAAGGTCAAACCTTAAACGACCCCTTGCTACCAGTGCCTAGTTTTGGGTTTCAACAAGCGCCAACTTGTGCAGATAGTTGTGATGGATTTTTACAAGGTTCGGGGGCTCTAGGTACTGCTCCGCTAACCCTTTCTTGGCCAGAATTAGGAATAATAGAACCTTCGGGGCAAAATAATTCTTTTCAATCTAACCTTTGTAGCGGTTCTTATTTACTGAGAGTAACTGACGTAAATGGATGTTTTGACACACTTCGTCAAGTAGTTGTACAACCTCCTTCTATGTTCAGCAACATTACCCTTTCGGATGCCTTATGTGATGGAGACTGTAACGGAAGTGCTTTAGCAACAGGAATTGGGGGAAATGGAGGCCCATTCACTTATTCATGGGATAATGTGCCTTCTTCTGGGGGAATAAGTAACACGAATACAGCTAATGGGCTGTGTGATAACACTGCCTACACATTACATATGGAAGATAATCAAAACTGCCCTTATGATACTACTTTTAACACCATAGATGTAGTTCCTATCAGTATTGGTATAGCCTCTACGCAGGATGCATCATGTTCATATTCTGACGATGGGTCAATTACCATTACCGTTAATGGCGGTACTGGAAATTATACAAGCATTCAGTGGTTCGGAGGCAGCGTGATAGGTTCTGGTGTAAACACAGGAGTTACTGGACTAACAAACAATAGTCTTTTTGCTGATTCTGCATATTATGTGGTGGTAAAAGATGACAATAATTGCACACAAGAACTTCCAATGCCGGTTCTTGCTTCTCCTGGAGATATTCAAATAAGCGGGACAACCA
>CAZJVX010000003.1:0-1167 GCA_964549345.1 uncultured Flavobacteriales bacterium
AATAATTTTTTAAAAATGAAAAATATATTTTATTTCCTATGCATTATTCTTATTTCTTTATTGATGTTTAGTTGTGCAAAAGAAGGTTGTACAGATCCAGATGCAGAAAACTATAATTCATCAGCTACTAAAAGTGATGGTTCTTGTACTTTTCAAGGTAGGGTTGTTTTTTGGTACGATGAAGCCACTTCTGATTCTCTATACTATTTTGGAAGTGATTTTCTTATCTATACCGTAGATGGTGAAGTGGTTGGAACACAGGATATAAATACTTACTGGACAGGTGCTCCTGACTGTGGACAATCTGGAAGTATTACGGTAACTAAAGATTTAGGCTCCGATAAGACAAAGTCTTTTACTTACTCTGTTGTTGATGATTTAGGCGATGAAATTTGGGGAGGAAATCTTGAATTCACGGGAAATACCTGCTGGGGTCACGAATTAGTTTGGTAAAAATTCCTTTTTGATCTTATCCAAAATAACGAAAGCCATTTTCTCCTTAGACTCATGTGTCCATCCGGCAATGTGTGGAGTAAATATCACATTTTTATATTGAGATAAAGATTTAAATGAAGAGTCATCTATGTAGGGAAATCTTTCAAAGGATGGCGATTCCAATGCTAAAACATCTAGGCATGCGCCTTTTATTTTTTCGTTTTCTAATCCCTTTAAAAGATCTTCTAAAACAACCGATTTTCCTCTAGCCGTATTTATAAGAAAAAAAGATTTATTAAAAGCATTAATAAATGTACTATTCACCAAGTTTTTTGTTTCCAGGCTAAGGGGTGTGTGAAGACTGACAAAGTCAGCGTTTTTGAAAATGTAGTCCATATTTACCTCCTTAACATATTGGTCAGTAAAATTGGATTTGTATTTATCATATGCGATCACTTCAAGCTCAAAACCCGATAGTCTTTTAGCCAATGCCTCACCCATAAATCCGTAGCCTATTATAGCAAAAACCTTCCCTTTTAATTCAATTCCTCTATTTTCTTCTCTAAACCAAACTCCATTTTTTACTTCTGTATTTGCTGAGTTTATTTTGTTAATTAAACTCAAAACCATTCCCATGGTGTGTTCGGCCAGTGCATCTCTGTTACCTTCAGGACTTCGAAATACCTTTATATCTAGTTTCTGACAATAATTTAAATCAATATTTTCTAACCC
>CAZJVX010000003.1:1267-31318 GCA_964549345.1 uncultured Flavobacteriales bacterium
GAAATACCTTTATATCTAGTTTCTGACAATAATTTAAATCAATATTTTCTAACCCTGCTCCAGGTCTTGCAATAAACTTTAAAAATTTAAATTGACTCAACAAAGAGGCGTTTAAAGGGATGCTAGATCTTATAAAAATTCCATTTATATCAAGATGATTTTTAAGATCATCAGCAATAAACCCTCTGCCATCTATAACCTCAAAATTCCATTTTTTTAATGTATAATTAATGGTGGAATGAAAATCATCAAGTAGTATTACTTTCATGTACTAAAAATATAGTGCCCACCCAATCAAAAAATAGATCAATAATCCAATTATGTCATTTGTTGTGGTAATAAAAGGGCCTGTAGCTAATGCTGGATCTATGTCATATTTATTTAAAACAAGAGGAACAAATGTACCGAATAAACCCGCATAAGTAAATACGGCCACTAAAGAAACTCCAATAGTAAGAGCTAAATCAAAATCGCTTTTTGTAATCCAGCAAAAAATTAGGGCGATAAAAGAACATATTAAGCCATTAAAAAGAGCTACCAATAACTCCTTCAGCATTTTTTTTGCAATGGAGTCATAGTTCAGCGTGTTATTCGCTAGTGATTGTACTATAATAGCAGAGGATTGCACACCTACATTACCCCCCATAGCTAAAATCAGCGGAATAAATGAGGCCATGACTGCATTTTCCCTAATATGACCCTCAAACATACCAATAACATAAGCTCCTAAAATTCCTCCAAGCATTCCTATTAATAACCAGGGTAATCTCGCTCTGCTGATTACAAACAAAGAATCTGTAGACTCTACCTTTTCTGAAATACCACTAGCCATTTGATAATCTTTTTCTGCTTCTTCTTTTATGACATCTAAAGCATCATCTATGGTAATACGTCCTAATAATTCACCTTTTTCGTTTACTACTGGAATGACAACGAGGTCATATTTTTCCATTTTTGAGGCTACCGATTCTGCTTCGTCTTCAACCTCTACTGAAATAGGATCTGACTGGAAGATATCTTTTATTAATGTATCGTCTGAGGCATATAAAAAACTCTTAAGAGATAGAGTCCCTTTAAGTCTTTGTTCTGAGTCGACTACATAAATAGTGTACACTTGATCCACTTCTTCAACTTGCTCCCGGAATTTAGAAAGAGCTTTTGATACTGTCCAATTCCAATTAGCTGAAATAAAATCCAAATCCATGATTCCGCCTGCACTATCTTCCTCATAATTTAAAAGCATAGATATTTCCGATGAATGCTCATCATCTTTTATAGCATCTAATACTTCCTCTTGTACATCCTCTGGAAGATCTTGAATGACATCAGTGGCATCGTCTGCATACATCATTTCAAGCGTTTCCGCTATTTCTTCTGCCGACAAAGATTCTAGAAACTTTTCTCTTATATCCTCTTCTATTTCAACTAAAACATCAGAAGATAACTCCTCATCCAAAAGTCTAAAAATATATTGTGCTTGCGGTAGGTTAACTACACGCATTATCTCAGCAATATCAACAGGGTGAAGCGAATGCAACTTGTCAACCAAAAATTCGTTCTCATTTCTTTCAATAGAAATAATTATTTGATCAATAAAATCTTTGGTTAATTCAAACTGCATTCCAAAGGGTTAAATGTTATGTGCGAAAATAAAAATTATTACAGGAATAGCGCCCTTAAATTTTTGATTCTAATAAATTAGTTAATTGTATGAAATCATTTACACTTAATTGTTCAGGTCTTTTAGTCATCAATTGATGACTAATATTATGGTCCTTACATAGTCCTTTTATTGAATTTCTAACCATTTTTCTTCGTTGATTAAAAGTAGATTTCACCACTTTCACAAACAATATTTCATCGCAATTTAAATGCTCTATTTCATTTCTTTCAAAGCGGATAACTCCAGATTTTACTTTTGGTGGAGGATCAAAAACTTCTTCACTGACAGTGAATAAATAGCTTGTTTTGTAAAAGGCTTGAATAAGAACTGAAAGAATACCATACTTTTTTGTCCCAGGTTGTGCGCAAATTCTTTCCGCAACTTCTTTTTGAAACATACCTACCAATTGAGTTATTATTGCTCTATTTTCAAATACCTTAAATACAATTTGAGATGAAATATTATATGGAAAATTTCCAACTATAGTAAATTGATCTTCAAAGACCGATCCCCAATTTTCACTCAAAATATCTTTTTGTTTTAGCTTTAAGTCAGGATAATGAAGTGACAAATATTCGATTGATTCAATGTCAACTTCATAGGAAATCAATGAAAATTTTTTCGCTATTAAAAATTGTGTTAGTGCCCCTGTCCCAGGACCAATTTCCAATACATTTTGTTCGGGTTTATTAATTAATATTGCATCCGCTATCCTTTTGCAAATTTGGACATCTTTCAGAAAATGTTGACCAAGATGTTTTTTAGGAATTACTTTCATAAATTACTTTATGGATTGCAAATCAATAAATCTTTTGTAATACTGATTTTTCATGATTAATTCCTCATGTGTTCCCATTTCCACAATTTTTCCTTTGTCAAGCACTACAATTTTTTGAGCATTTTGAATGGTAGACAAACGATGAGCAATGACTAACGATGTTCTATTTTTCATAAGTCTGTCCAGCGCAACTTGCACCGCTTTTTCAGACTCTGTGTCCAAGGATGAAGTAGCCTCATCCAGAATTAGAATTTGAGGGTTTTTATAAAGTGCCCTAGCAATACTTATTCTTTGTTTTTGTCCTCCCGACAATTTATTTCCGCCATCTCCAATATTAGTTTCATACCCTTTATCTAGTGAAATAATAAATTCATGAGCATTCGCCATTTTAGCTGCATCTACGACTTTTTCTTTGTCAAAATGATCATCTCCAAAGGCGATATTTCTATATACATTATCATTAAATAGTATAGACTCTTGACTAACAACTCCCATTAAATTTCTTAAAGTGGATAATCTAACATCCTTTATATTATGATTATCGATTATAATTTCACCTTCTGATACATCATATAATCTAATCAATAAATCGGCTAATGTTGTTTTTCCTGCAC
This sequence comes from uncultured Flavobacteriales bacterium, assembly GCA_964549345.1. GTDB lineage: Bacteria > Bacteroidota > Bacteroidia > Flavobacteriales_D > Parvicellaceae. The sequence goes on from CAZJVX010000003.1 coordinate 4,323, forward strand.
CTGAATGCCCAACGAGTGCAACTGTTTCTCCTTGCAATACATGAAAGGTAACACCGTTTAATATCTCTTTCTCATCATATTTAAAGTGAATATTATTAAATTCAATTTTTTCTTGGAATTCAATATTATCTGTGGCTACAGGTTTGTCCGTTATTTTTTGGTTTTCGTAAATGACTGAATTTATCCTATCAAGTGCTGCAATTCCCTGTGAGGAATCGTATATAGCTTTAGAGATGGACTTAAAAGGAGTAATTAGTTGAGAAAATAAAATTAAATATCCAATAAAAACATCTGGCTGTATTTCATTCTCAAATACTAAATTTCCTCCGTAAAGTAAAACACCTGCAGTAGCAATAACTCCTAAAAACTCGCTCACCGGTGAGGCCATATATACTTTTCTTGTCACGCTGAGCATAAGCTTATATAAATAATGACTTTGTTTTTTGAATCTGTTATAAATAAACTGTTGTGCACTAAAACTTTTAATTATTCTCAATCCATAAAGTGTTTCTTCAGTCATGGAAAGCATATTACCTGCATTTTCTTGTCCTAATTTTGATTTCTTTTTTAAACCGCTACTGATTCTAGAAATGATTAATCCGGCAAAAGGAAGAAAAACGATAATAAATAAAGTAAGTTTTACACTAATTATAAAAAGTGTGATAAAATAACCAAGTATGTAAAAAGGATCTTTAAAAATGGCATTTGTAGTAGCCTTTAGAGACAATTCTAGTTCTTTCAAGTCAACAGAAAATCTGGATAAAATATCTCCTTTTCTTTCTTCTGAATAAAATGCCATAGGCAAGTATAATATCTTTTGAAATAGTGAATTCCTAAATCGCAATGTGCTAGATTGAACGAGGTCAGATAGAAAAAATGTACTCAAGAATGTAAAAAGATTTTTAAGAAAAACCATTGACACCAAAAAAACACAAATTACAATCAAGGTTTGATACCTTCCTTCAGTAAGCGCGTAATTGGATAGTTGATAGTTAAAATGATCAACTATACTTTCTTTTGAAAGTGAAAATGTTCCTGGATAATCAAGGGATAATGCCTGAATAGATTCTTTAGTATTAAAAATTACTCTAAGTAAGGGAATAATCATGGCAAATGAAAACAGTGAAAAAAACATGGCTAAGATGTTAAACATCAAATTAAAAAACAGTGTTTTTTTAAACTGCAATGTAATTTTCGCTATGCTAAACAAATTTTTCATAAGAAGAAACAAAGTTAATATAGTTGATGAACTATTTTATAAAACAACCAATACGATGAGGTATTGTGATCAACTGATTTGTTTTTCTAAATTTGCAACCTTCATGAGTATAAGACGGGAAAAAATAGCAAATGTGATCAGAAAAGAATTGGGTGTTTTTTTTCAAAAAAACGCCTCTTCTATTTGTATGGGAGCAATGGTAAGTGTAACTACAGTAAGAATGAGTCCCGATTTATCCATTGCTAAAGTATATCTAAGTGTTTTTGGGGGCAAAGATAATGATGAGGTATTTGAAAAAGTTCACTCATCATCTAAATTTATAAGACATCAATTAAGTCAAATTGTAAAGAACCAACTAAGAAGGACACCTGAGCTTCATTTTTACAGAGACGACTCTTTAGATTATGCAGAAAAAATTGAGGAGTTATTGAAGTGAAAACTATTTATAAATACCTCTTAAATACGCTGCCTAGACCCCTACTAATTAGATTAAGTTACGTGTTTAAACTTTTTGCACCAATTGCTTTTAAAGGTTCAAGTGTAGAGTGTCCAGTGTGTGAACGTAAGTTCAGGAAATTCCTTTCTTACGGTTCAGATATTGCACATAGAGAAAATGTGCTATGTCCTTATGATTTAACCCTTGAAAGACATCGTTTGTTATGGCTCTATCTAAAACAAACTAACTTTTTTAGTGAAAAAAAAATCAACCTATTACATATTGCTCCTGAACAATGCTTTTACCCCATATTTAAAAAGCAAACTAATTTAAACTACACAACTGCTGACCTTGAATCACCTCTAGCTGATCTTCATTTTGATTTACACCAAATACCACTTGTTGAAAATTCATATGATGTCATTTTTTGTAATCATGTATTAGAACATGTTGAAGATGATCACCAATGTATGACAGAGCTTTACAGGGTAATGAAAAAAGGAGGATGGGGTATTTTTCAAGTTCCCATAAATTATGAAAGTGAATCCACATATGAAGATTCCGCAATAACAGACCCTAAGGAAAGAGAAAAGCATTTTTGGCAAAAAGATCACCTGAGGTTATACGGAAAAGATTATCCAATCAAACTAGAGAAAGCTGGTTTTAAAATTGAAATTTTCAATCCCAGAACTGATCTCAAAAACTTGAATTATCAAAAAATGAGACTTAATCCAGATGAACTAGTATACATTGCTATAAAGCAATAATGAATAAAAGGTTCAAAATATCCTCTATTAAAGAGCTAGATGAGGTTGCAAAAGCAATAGTTAAAATGATACCATCAAATAAAATTTTTACGTTTAATGGGGATCTAGGAAGCGGAAAAACTACGTTAATCAAGCAAATTCTAGAAAATTTTGAAATACTTGATTCTTCATCTCCCACATTTAGCATCATTAATAATTACTTTGGTGAAAAAATGGGTGAAGTTCTTCATATTGATGGGTATCGAATTGAAAAAGAAGAAGAAGTTGAAAACCTTGGAATTCTAGATTATTTAAAAGATGAACCGCTTTGTTTTATTGAATGGCCAGAAAAATTTCTTAACTTTTTACCAAAGAAACACGTAAAAATTTCCATAATCGTTGAAGAACAATATCGAATAATCACCATTTCAATATGATTTCATCCGGAGACGCCTTAAAATCACTAGCCTTAGAAGCAGCTCTTTCACCTCAAGAAGAAAAATTGGAGGTAGGGAGAAAAAAACAAAAATTATACATTGGTATTCCAAGAGAAACAGAGTTTCAAGAACAAAGGGTAGCTTTAGTTCCGGAATCGGTTGGCCTACTTGTAGCCAACGGTCATCGAGTAGTTATCGAATCGAACGCGGGGAAAAACGCCAATTTCAGTGATAATGAATACAGTGAAAGTGGAGCTGAGATTATACACGACACACAAGAAATATACAAAGCAGATATCATTCTTAAAATTTCTCCACCAAGTGAAGAGGAAATTAAAATGATGAAGTATAAACAAATTCTTTTTTCAGCCCTTCAGCTTTCTGCACAACCAAAAAGTACGCTTAAAAAACTTATGGAAAAGAAGATTACTGCTATTGCATGGGATTACATTGAAGACGAAAGTGGTTCGTTCCCAGTTGTAAGATCTATGAGTGAAATTGCAGGAACTACTTCTGTTCTTATCGCAGCTGAATTAATGAGTAATGCCAATAACGGAAAAGGGTTAATGTTAGGTGGGTTGGCAGGAATCACTCCTCCGGAGTTGGTTATAATTGGCGCTGGAACAGTCGGTCAATTCGCTGCTAGTGCCGCACTTTCTCTTGGAGTTTCTGTAAAAGTTTTTGATAACTCCCTATTTAAACTTAGAAGATTACAACGAGAGATAGGTCATAAGTTATTTACATCTGTAATCCAGCCAAAAGTATTGGAAAAAGCTTTGAGGAGATGTGATGTTGCAATTGGTGCATTACGTGTTCCTCATGGAAGAACTCCATGTGTTGTCAATGAAGACATGATTAAAAATATGAAAGAAGGCTCTGTTATTGTAGATGTAAGTATCGATAAAGGGGGGTGTTTTGAGACATCAAAACTTACAACACATCAAAAACCAACATTTAAAAAATTTGGTATTGTTCATTACGGGGTTCCAAACATAGCATCCAGGGTTTCTAGAACGGCTAGTTATAGTCTTTCAAATATATTTTCTCCACTATTATTAGAAATCGCTGAAAGGGGAGGATGTGAAAAAATTATCCAGAAAGAAAAGGGGTTCAGACACGGAGTCTATATATACAAGGGAACATTAACATCTTCATTCTTAGGAGAAACATTTGATTTACCTTACAAGGATTTAGATCTGTTAATTTCAGCCTTATAAATTAACTAACGTAAAGGCTTGATTTTACCGCATTAACAATTCTACTTATATTAGGAAGGGCCTCTTCTATTAGTACCTTTGAGAAAGCAAATGGGGTGTCAGATTGCATAACTCTTATCACTGGTGAATCTAAGTAATCAAATGCGTATCGCTGTAAATGATAAGCAATTTCACCAGAAATAGAAGCAAGTGGCCAACTTTCTTCAATAACTACACATCGATTGGTCTTTTTTACCGACTCAACCACAGTATCATAATCAATAGGTCTTACAGATCTTAAATCAATAATCTCGCAAGAAATTCCTTCTTTTTGTAAAACCTCTGCTGCTTCGTGGACTACCTTTATGACTTTTCCAAACGAGACAAGAGTAACATGATCGCCTTTTCGCTTAACATCGGCTTTACCAATCGGTATTAAATATTCACCTTCTGGAATATCCCCCTTATCACCATACATTTTTTCAGATTCCATAATTAAAACAGGGTCGTCATCTCTGATCGCAGATTTAAGTAATCCTTTTGCATCGTACGGTGTAGATGGAGTTACCACTTTTAAGCCAGGAACATGTGCATAGAAAGATTCAAAACTTTGCGAATGTGTTGCAGCAAGCTGGCCTGCTTGTCCATTACCACCTCTAAACACAATAGGGCAAGAATATTGGCCACCACTCATTTGCAAAACTTTTGCAGCACTATTAATTATTTGGTCAGATGCCAACAATGCAAAGTTCCATGTCATAAATTCCACGATAGGTCTTAATCCATTCATAGCTGCACCAACAGCTATACCGGCAAACCCAAGTTCAGCAATTGGAGTATCAATAACTCTTTCAGGTCCAAATTCGTCAAGCATGCCCTGAGATACTTTATATGCACCATTGTATTCAGCAACTTCTTCTCCCATTAAAAAAACATTTTGATCAATTCTCATCTCCTCAACCATTGCTTCTCTAAGTGCTTCTCTGTACTGTACTGTTTTCATTATCTTAAATTGAAGTCCAAAAATAGATTTTTATAGCAAACAATAGTACAAAAATCTCCATTATGTATCACTTTAGTTTATTAGCATTAAATAAACAATTCAATTTGTTAAACTTGTATGATATTTTTCTAATCAATATAGGGCATCTTAACATAAATAATTATTTTAGCAGACTTAAATTTTTAACTCAATTTTAATGAAATTATTGGTATGTATTAGCAAAGTACCTGACACGACAAGTAAAATAAATTTTGTGGATAACAATACAAAATTTGATGAAAATGGCGTGCAGTACGTTGTAAACCCTTATGACGAGTGGTATGCTCTAGTTAGAGCGCTTGAGCTAGTTGAATCTCAAGGTGGTTCAGTAACAACAATTACAGTGGGTTCTGCGTCAGATGACCCTACAATTAGAAAAGCGTTGGCTATTGGAGCCAAAGACGCCGTAAGAATTGATGCAGATCCTTCAGATCCCCATTTTGTTGCTAAACAAATTGCAGAATACGCAAAAAATGAAAATTATGATATTATTTTCACCGGAAAGGAAACTATAAATTACAATGGATCACAAATAGGAGGAATGATAGCAGAGATGTTAAATACTCCATTTGTATCACTTGCAACCAAACTAGATGTTAATGATAATGTAGCCACCCTTGAAAGAGACGTAAAAGGTGGTGTTGAAGTGGTAGAGGTGAATACCCCATTTGTGCTTAGTGCAGCAAAAGGAATGGCGGAGCAACGAATCCCCAATATGAGAGGGATTATGGCTGCTAGGACTAAACCTTTGAATGTCATTAATCCAGTAGAGCAAGAACCATTAAGCTCAGTAGTTAAATTTGAACTACCTGATGCTAAATCAGGCTGCAAATACATTGAGCCTGAAAATATGGATGAATTAGTAGAATTATTACACAACGAAGCAAAAGTTATATGATATGTCAGTAGTCGTATTTGTAGAAGTAAAAAATAAAGTAAGTAAAGCAGCGATGGAAGCTGTTTATTACGGCAGTCAATTAGGTTCAGTAACAGTAATCACTTATGGTGATGCATCTGAGGAAGTACTTAAAGAACTAGGAAATTATGGAGCAGAAAACATTTTGGTTTGCAGAAGTCTTAACGAGGGTAATGATCAAGCACTTACAAACCTTATTAGTGCAGCTGTTGAAAAAACAAATGCCGAATTTGTAGTTCTAGCTCAGGATCAAACTGGAAAAGGTGTAGGCCCTAGAATTTCTGCCAAATTAAACGCAGGCCATATTTCAGGTGCGATAGATTTACCAGAAACAAGTAACGGATTTGTGGTTAAAACCAATGTATACTCTGGAAAAGCTATTGCCCATGTGGCACTTCATTCTGCTAAAAAAGTGATTTCAATTCTACCGAACTCATTAGCGCCCCAACTTAACCAAAAAGATGGTAATTTAGAAGAATTTAGTCCCGATTTAGGAACATTTGGTATCAAAGTAAAAGAACTAAAGTCGCAAGGAGATGGTGTTCCTTTGCCAGAAGCCGAATTGGTGGTTTCAGCTGGAAGAGGCTTGAAAGGTCCTGAAAATTGGGGAATTGTTGAAGATTTAGCGGATGTACTTGGTGCTACTACCGCTTGCTCAAGACCCGTTGCAGATATTGGCTGGAGACCACACCATGAACATGTTGGCCAGACTGGAGTTGCAATAAGACCAAATCTATATATTGCTGCAGGAATATCAGGAGCTATTCAGCATTTAGCTGGAGTAAACGGAAGTAAAGTAATTGTTGTTATCAACACAGACCCCGAAGCACCATTTTTCAAAGCAGCCGATTACGGAATTGTAGGTGATGCCTTTGAGGTACTTCCAAGGTTAACTGAAGCCGTAAAGAAATTTTCAGCTTCTCAAAATTAGTGATATAAATTCACTATATTTATGATTAAGTAATGATTGGGGATATTCCCCAATTTTTTTCTTAATATGGATAAAATCAAATTAGAAATTGCAGGGCTATCCTACAGCCAAACCCAATCTGGTGCATACGCCCTCGTTCTTTCTGAATCCATTGGTAAAAGAAGGCTTCCAATAATTATAGGTGGCTTTGAGGCTCAGGCCATTGCTATAGAGTTAGAAAAAATGACGCCAAGCAGGCCCCTTACGCACGACTTGTTTAAAAACTTTGCTGAGATTTTTAAAATAAATATTTCAGAAATCATCATATATAATTTAGTTGAAGGAATTTTTTTTGCTAAGCTCATATGTGAATATGAAGGAAAAGAAATAGAAATTGATTCAAGAACATCAGACGCTATTGCTCTTGCTATACGCTTCGATTGTCCTATTTATACCTATGAATTTGTACTAAGTTCTGCCGGAATTATTTTGGATGACGATGATGTAGAAGACAATGCTGATGAGTTGACGCCTGAAATAAATGTAGAGGAAATTACTCAGAATCCAATCGAAAGAATGACAGTTAAAGAACTGAATTCTCAATTAAAAGACGCTATTGATAATGAAGATTATGAATCAGCTTCACGACTGAGAGATGAAATTAACAAGAGAAAAAAAGATTAAGCATCTGTACATCAAGAAGTTTATAATTTATTGCATGATAATCACTCTATTTAATTGCTCAAAATCTATTGAACAACAATTAATTGGAGTTTGGGAAATTAAATATGTAAAATGGGACAATAGTGATAGTATTGAAGTACCACATCATGATAGGTATCAATTGTGCTTAGAGAGATCCAATGGTAGTTTCATTTTTCATGACGACATGCAAAATGGCAACTGGTCGTTTTTTGATTCTACTATATTTCTTACTAGCACTCCTATTTGTACCACTTTTATTGATTCGCTATTCCTTGTAAATGACGATCAAGGAAACTCGACTCTAATTTTAAAAAATGGAGAGCAAAAATTAGGTGAACTTACCGCAGACGGGGTAGTTCCTGAAAGGGTAACTTATGAAATGAAATTTTTAGGATTAAGTGATACGGTCCTGAAACTTTCTAGCGAAGGAAATACATACATATATAAAAAAATACGTTAATTAGATTGATGGAATTATCAATTGTTTCCATATTAAGAGGTTTAGTCGGAATAGCATTTATAATTTTTGTTGCTTTTATTTTTAGTGAGCAGCGAAAAAACATACAATGGAAAGTAATTTTCATTGGAATAGGAATTCAAGCACTTTTAGCGTTTCTGATCATTAATCCTTTAGGTATTGGGTTCCTTGAATACTTTAGAATGGGTTTTGATGTACTGGGAAAAGGATTTGTGAAAATCTTAGATTTTTCTAAAGAGGGAACTAAATTTTTATTCAGTTCGTTTTTAGATACCGAAAAGTATGGTTTTTTGTTTGCCTTCCAAGTGCTCCCCACCATCATTTTCTTTTCCGCTTTAACCAGCGTTTTATTTTACTTAGGAATAATTCAAAAAATAGTGTATGTTCTCGCGATATTAATGACCAAGATTTTAAAATTATCTGGAGCTGAAAGTTTATCTGTTGCAGGCAATATCTTCTTAGGACAAACTGAATCACCTCTTATGATTAAGGCCTACTTAACAAATATGAATAGATCTGAAATCCTACTAGTTATGACTGGAGGAATGGCTACTCTTGCAGGTGGAGTATTAGCCGCTTACATTGCATTCCTAGGAGGAGATGATCCTGTAGAAAGATTAAAATTTGCTAAACATTTATTAGCTGCATCCTTCATGGCAGCACCAGGTGCAGTGATCATATCCAAAATACTTATTCCACAAAAGGAAGCAATTAATTCAAAAGTGGAAGTAACTAAAGAAAAAATTGGAAGCAATGTGCTTGACTCTATTTCAAATGGTACAGTTGAAGGACTTAAGCTCGCTGTAAATGTAGCTTCCATGTTACTGGTATTTATTGCTTTTATTGCCATGGCCAATTTTTTACTTATTAAGTTTGGTGGCGTTACAGGACTTAACGGATGGATTGAAAGTATAAGTAATGGGCAATTTAATGAGTTTTCTTTACAAGTTATTTTAGGATATGTGTTTGCCCCTTTTATGTGGTTATTAGGAGTTTGTTCAGAAGACATAACCTTAGTTGGTAGATTAATAGGTGAAAAAGTAATCATGACCGAATTTATTGGATACATCAGTCTAAGTGACTTGAAAACGGCAGGTGCATTTACTGAAGAAAAATCCGTTACTATGGCTACATACATGTTATGTGGATTTGCAAATTTTGCCTCTATAGGAATTCAAATTGGAGGAATTGGTTCTCTGGCCCCTTCTAAACGAAAACTTCTTTCAGAATTAGGCTTAAAAGCTTTGTTGGCTGGTACACTGGCTTCATTGTTATCCGCAACCATTGTTGGAATGACTTTTTAAATACCGTTGATAAATTTTTTTAACTTTTTTAAGGTCATTTTTATTTACACTTTATTTTTGAGCTTTCTTTAATAAGAATATGAAACAATATCACGATTTACTAAAATACATACTTAAAAATGGCACTCAAAAAGGTGACCGAACAGGAACTGGAACCATAAGTTGTTTCGGGTACCAAATGAGATTTAATCTTTCAGAAGGTTTTCCTTTATTGACTACAAAAAAACTACATCTTAAATCCATTATTCATGAACTGCTTTGGTTTATAAAAGGGGAAACAAACATCCAATACTTGAAAGATCATAAAGTTAGAATTTGGGACGAATGGGCGGACGAAAACGGAGATTTAGGACCAGTGTATGGTCATCAATGGCGAAATTGGAACTCAGAAGGAATTGATCAAATAGAAGTTCTAATAGATCAAATAAAAAATAACCCTAATAGTAGAAGGATGATCGTTTCTGCATGGAACCCAGGTGTATTACCCGACACATCAAAAAGCTTTACTGAAAATGTGAAAAATGGAAAAGCAGCCTTACCTCCTTGTCATGCGTTTTTCCAATTTTATGTAAGTGAAGGAAAGCTATCTTGTCAACTCTACCAAAGAAGTGCTGACACTTTTCTAGGGGTACCATTCAATATTGCATCTTACGCTTTATTCACCATGATGATTGCTCAAGTTACAGATTTACAGCCAGGAGATTTTGTACACACATTTGGAGACGTGCACCTCTACAACAATCATATTGATCAAGCAAAAGAGCAACTTTCAAGAGATACCAGACCACTGCCTCAAATGAAGATTAACCCAAAAATAAAAGATATCACTGCATTCTCATTTGAAGACTTTGAGCTAATTAATTACGATCCACATCCTCATATAAAAGCAGCTGTTTCGATATGATCATTTCTCTAATTGTTGCCATTGCAAAAAATCGAGTTATTGGTAAAAACAACCAATTAATTTGGCATCTACCAAAAGACATGAAGTTTTTCATGGAGACTACCATTCATCACCCCGTTATAATGGGAAGAAAAAATTTTGAAAGCATTCCCGAAAAATATAGACCTCTAAAAAATAGGGACAACATCATAATTACTAGAAATCAAAACTACTCTGCAGACGGATGTACAATTGTTCATAGCATAGAAGAAAGTATTGAATACGTCAAAAAGAATTTAAAAACTAATGAATTATTTATTATTGGTGGAGGTGAAATTTATAAAAAATGCTTAGAAATGAATGTAGTAGACAGAATGTATATTACTCATATTGAGACTGCATTTAATGGAGACACCTTTTTCCCAGAAATTGAAGAAGAAAAATGGTCTACAGAGGTCATTATGAGGAACTTTAAGGATGATAAAAATCCACATAACTTTAGTATAGTTAGATATAATAAAATAGACTAAGCTACTTTGAGCTTACTTATTTTTGATTTTGAAAACTGTTTTTGAGCATACTCAATGTCTATATCAAGCTCTTTCACATCACTAGATGGAGCATTAAACATTGCCTCTGTTAGAATAGCTTCACAAATGGAACGAAGTCCTCTTGCTCCAAGCTTCAGTTCAATTGCCTTATCAACTATAAACTCCAAAACAGACTGTTGAATGGACAATTTAATTTCATCCATTTCAAATAATCTAACGTATTGTTTTACAAGCGCATTTTGAGGGTCTGTTAGTATACTCAACAATACATCCTTAGTTAAAGGATTTAAATACGTTAAAACTGGGAAGCGCCCTATTAACTCAGGTATCAGACCAAATTTCTTGATATCTAACTGATTCACATGAGACAGTAATTTCTCTTCATTGAATTCATCTTTAGATAATGCATTAAAACCAATGGATTGGCTTTTGACTCTCCTTTCAATTATTTTGGAGATCCCATCAAAAGCCCCACCACAAACAAAAAGTATGTCCTTGGTATTGATTTGAACCATTTTTTGTTCAGGATGTTTTCTACCTCCTTGAGGTGGTACGCTAATTTGGGCCCCTTCCAACAATTTCAACATGGCTTGTTGTACACCTTCTCCTGAAACGTCCCTTGTAATGGATGGATTATCACTTTTTCTTGCCACTTTATCAATCTCATCAATAAATACTATTCCTTTTTCAGCTGCGCTTACATCGTAATCAGCAGCTTGTAATAATCTAGAAAGGATGCTTTCAACATCCTCACCAACATACCCCGCTTCTGTAAGAACAGTTGCATCTGCAATACAAAAAGGAACATTTAACAGCTTAGCAATTGATCTAGCCAAAAGTGTTTTGCCTGTTCCAGTCTCTCCAACCATGATGACATTTGATTTTTCAATTTCAATATCATCTTGTGTTTTCCCTTTTTGGAGTAATCTTTTGTAATGATTATAAACCGAAACTGCTAAAACTTTTTTAGCATCTTCTTGACCAATAACATGTTTATTAAGATGCTGAACTATTTCTTCTGGAGTTAATAATTTTAGGGATTTTTCAATTTCTGCACTTGATTTTACACCTGCTTCTTCTTCTACGATTAAGTGTGCCTGACTGATGCAAGAATCACAAATATGACCAGTAATACCTGCAATGAGTACATTAACGTCTTTTTTCTCCCTTCCACAAAAGGAACATCTTATGCTATCGTCTTGAGCCTTCGACATCTTATTTTTTAGATAGTACTTCGTCAATCATCCCATATTCTTTTGCTTCTTCAGATGTCATCCAATAGTCCCGGTCACTATCTTTCCAAACCGTTTCATAGTCTTTTTTCGTATGGTGCGAAATGATTTCGTAAAGTTCCTTTTTAAGCTTTTGAATCTCTCTAGCCGTAATTTCAATATCTGAAGCTTGACCTTGGGCTCCTCCAAGAGGTTGATGAATCATTACCCTAGCGTGCTTTAGCCCTGTTCTTTTCCCGTCTTGACCAGCGCACAATAAAACAGCACCCATCGAAGCGGCCATACCTATACAAATAGTAGATACGTCTGGATTTATATATTGCATAGTATCATATATTCCAAGTCCTGCATAAACAGATCCTCCAGGTGAATTAATGTATATCTGTATATCTCTTTTCGCATCCATAGACTCCAAAAATAGCAACTGGGCAGTAATAATATTTGCCACATAGTCATCAATACCTGTTCCTAGGAATATGATTCTATCCATCATAAGCCTAGAAAATACATCCATAACAGCAATATTCATTTGTCTTTCTTCAATGATGTTTGGAGTCATTCCAAGTGGTACATTTGGAACTGCAGAAGTATACTTATCAAGTGTTAGACTGGATATGCCTAAATGTTTTGTGGCATATTTTCTAAATTCTTCGCTACTGTTTGGATTCATTGTTGGGTCTTTTGTTTGTAATTTAGGTATTTATTAGATGGCCTCAGCTGACTTTTTAACGAAATCTTCATGAGAAATTTCTTTGTCTGTGATTTTTAATGTGTTTTTTAAGTAATCCATAACTTTTCTGTCATAAATCATATCATTCAACTTTCTAGCTTCTTCTTGATTAGAAAGCACATTTTGAGCTGCTTTTTTAAGTTCATCCTCACCCGGAATCATCATTCCATACTGCGCATATTGATTGCCAATGAGCTCCATTGCAAAGTTCAACAATTCACTTCCTTCTACCTTTATGTTTTGATCTTTTACAATAGAATTCTCAATTAACTGCCACTTTAAACCATCTGCATACTTTTCATAATCAGAATCAATCTGCTCTTTAGTCGCCTCCTTGTTTGAACTTAATATCCATTTTTTTAGAAATTCATCAGGAAGTTTAAGTTTTAATTTTTTAATAATCGTCTTGGTGACTTCGGTTTTGAATATTCGATCAGTATCAGCTTGGAACATATTTCCTAAATCAGAAATAATTTTTTGTCTAAATTCATCTTCTGTTTTGATCTCTCCAGCTCCATAAATTTTATCAAATAGAGCTATATCAACATTAGCAGGTTCGAGTGTTTTTACTTCATTAACCGTTAATAATACGTTCCTATTATACAATTTGGCTCTATCTTTATTTATTCCTAACATTGACGCCATGTCAGCATCTCCTTTACTAATAACTTTTGGATCTATCACTAATTCATCTTTAGGTTTCAAACCTATAAGTTTCTTTTTAGCTTTTTTATCATCCACAAACTCAATCGAAACAGTAGAACTATGATTAAATCCTTCTGTCACAACTTCCCCTTTTTCATTCAGCTCTTTAAAATTAGCCAATATCATGTCACTTTCAGAAGCCACATCAATACCTACTAACTTTCCATAACGCTTTGCAAAATCATTTATTTGCTTATCAACAAGTTTATTGTCAATTTTAGGTTGATATCTATTAAACTTAAATTTACCCGGAAGATCTAAGTTAAAATCTGGAGCAATACCTAACTCGTATGCAAACTCAAAATCGCCAGGATTATTCCAATCAATTTGCTTCTTTTCATCTTCAATTGGCAATGGATTACCAAGGATATTAAGTTTATTTTCAGTAATGTGATCATAAATTGATTTATTTAAAATTTTATCAATTTCTTCTGCCAAAATAGATGGGCCATATTTCTTTTTTACAATGCTAGCAGGAACATGACCTTTCCTAAAACCTGGCATTTGAATCTGTTTTCTGTAATTTTTTAATGAATTCTCATAAGGTGTAGCATAATCTTTATTAGATATCTTCACCGTTAAAACTGCATTTAATGCATCTCTATTTTCAACGCTAACGTCCATATTATTTTACTTTTGTGTATGATGTAAAAATGGCATAAACAAACTGCCTATGCCATTTCAACTTGGTGCGGGTAGAGGGAGTCGAACCCCCATGCCTTGCGGCACTAGATCCTAAGTCTAGCGTGTCTACCAATTCCACCATACCCGCGTATGCTTTCTAAAAGCAGTTTGCAAATTTATTCAATTTTCTCAAATACAAAAGCCTTGAAATATTTTTCTACTACCTTTGAAGGCAACTTAAAAAATTCTGAATGCTTACAATTAATCTTATTGAAATGGGATTACCTAAAGCACACCGCTATTTATTAGGTGCTGTTGGACCCAGACCGGTATGTTTTGCAAGTACGGTTGATGAAAAGGGCGTACCTAACTTAGCTCCATTTTCATTTTTTAATGTCTTTAGCTCCAACCCACCTATTGCTGTTTTTTCTCCGTCTAGAAGCGGTAGAACAGGAGCCCATAAAGACACCTACAATAATGTAAAAAAAGTAAAAGAAGTGGTCATCAATTTAGTTGATTATTCCATGGTAGAACAGATGTCATTGGCTAGCTCTCCATATGGCCCAGATGTAGACGAATTTATTAAAAGTGGTTTAACCCCAATAGAATCTGAAACTATAAAACCATTTAGAGTAAAAGAGTCCCCTGTACAATTAGAATGCGAAGTAATAGAAGTCAAAGAATTAGGTAAAGAAGGAGGCTCAGGTAATCTTATCATTTGTAAAATTTTAAGGATGCATGTTTCTGATAATATATTAGACGAAAATCAAATGATCGATCAAGAAAAATTAGATTTAGTAGCCAGAATGGGGGGAGACTGGTATTGCAGAACCGATAAAAATTCCATGTTTGAAATTAAAAAACCCATTACAACCAAAGGAATTGGATTTGACCAGATTCCTGAAGAAATACTTCAAAGCTCCATTCTTACGGGGAACGACTTAGGTAAATTAGGAGGAATTGAATCCATTCCTGATGAAACAGCTGTAAACGATTTTAAACTTGTAGAATTAAGTGATCTATTTATTGAGCTTGAAGATGATGCTTCATCTCTTGAAATAGAACTCCACAAAAAAGCAAAATTATTTTTAGAAGATAATAACTTGGATGACGCTTGGAAAACCTTACTTTCGTTTAATAATTAATCAAAGATGGAATTAAAAATTAATGGAAGAGTAAAACTAATCATGGATTTACAGTCATGGGACTCAGGTTTTACCAAGAGAGAGTTCGTTATCACAACCAATGAACAATATCCTCAGGATGTAAAGTTGGAATGTATTAAAGACAAAACAAATTTACTTGATGGATTAGCAGAAGGTGACGAAGTGGAAGTTTCATTTAATATTAGAGGAAACGAATACAATGGAAAATATTATGTGAATCTACAAGCTTGGAAGTTGCAAAGAGAAGATAGCGGAATGAATCAAGAGGCTCCTCCAACACCGGATTTTGAACCTGTAGGCGATGAAGATGATGATCTTCCTTTTTAAATAGCTCAATTGACCCTTTTTGACCGATACATCAAAGGGGTACGTTTTTTACTTCCTACCCCCTTTACCATTGCTATAGCTCTTACGCTTGTTACTATGGTTTTCGCCATGTTATGGCCATGGTCTAATACTAATATAATTGCAAGTAATTATACTGAAAAACTTACCCTGGTTATTCAATTTTGGAACAAAGGCTTGTGGGATACAAATGGACTTGCTTTTGCTATTCAAATGATGCTAATGCTCCTGCTTGGACATATTTTTGCACTAAGTCCTATTGTAGAAAAAGGAATAAAAAGATTACTTCCTATCTGTAAAACAAACGCAAGAAGTGCTGCTTTAATATCTTTTACTACACTAATCATTAGTTGGTTTAACTGGGGACTTGGACTTGTTTTTGGTGCAATATTCTGTAAAAAGTTGTTAGAGTACGCTCATGATAAAAAATTACCCTTGAACGTTGGTCTTATTGGTGCAGCCGGATATTGTGGTCTAATGGTATGGCATGGTGGTATATCTGGGTCATCATTAATCAAAATTGCCGAACCTGGGCACTTGGCAACGCTGGTTAACCCTCAATATGAGTATCAAGTTCCTCATTTAATCGATTTTAAAAGCACTGTTTTTTCGTCTTCTAATCTTATTATTACAGCCATATTATTTTTAGTTCTGCCATTAACCATATACTACATAGGTAAAAACGTACAAACTCAAATTCCAGGAGGATACAAACGATCCTCTAAAAAGATTATTAATAAAAAACTAATTGGTGCCGAAAGGTTCGATCATTCCAAAATTACAGGAAGTATAATAGGTGGATTATTACTTGTTTTGTGTACTTATTTAGCTATATCTCACCCCAAAACATTATCATTCCGATTTATCACACCAAATTTCCTGAACTTAAACTTACTTGCCATTGCCCTAATTAGTCATGGTAGCATTACCAATTTTTTAACTGCTTCCGAAAGTGCCATTGGTGGTACTGTGGGAATACTATTGCAGTTTCCTCTGTATTTTGGGATAATGGGCATCTTTCAATCAACAGGAATAATACAAGATCTTTCTCATTTCTTTCAACATATTTCTTCTGAATTTACTTATCCTATTTACACTTTTTTCAGTGCTGGATTAATTAACTTTTTTGTGCCTAGTGGAGGTGGACAGTGGTACATACAGGGTCCTTTAATTATTCAATCTTCCTTAGAGATGGGTGTCCCTCTACACAAAAGTATTATGGCTCTTGCTTATGGAGATCAAATTACTAATATGATGCAACCATTTTGGGCTTTACCTCTTCTTGGGATTACAGGACTTAAAGCAAAAGATATTCTACCCTATACTTTTTTGCTTATGATAATTGGAATAGGAGTATTCATATTTGGGTTCCTTTTCTTATAACTTATAAGGTTATGAACTCTGCATGAAAAGATAAAAATGAATTTTTATAAAAAAATAATAATTTCTTGCGTAGCACTGAGCAATATTATAAGCTGTCGAAAAAATGAATGCTTAGATGGTGTTAAAGCACGTATAGAAAACAATCAAATTGATGGTTGTGGTTACACCATCAGGTTAGATAACGGGGATCAAATTGAGCCTGTCAATTTATCTGATTTCAATCTAGACCTAGAACACAACAAAAAAGTATGGGTGATCTATCATGTTAATCAAAATTTATCCGCGAGTATTTGCATGGTAGGTGATATTGTAGTAATTGATTGTATTTCAGAACGTTAGTTTTTAAAAAATGAAAGGAAGAATTTGCTTATTACTGTATATCATTACTTGCCATTCATGTTTAAATGAAAAAACACATGTAAATCAAATTATCGATGAAATATCGATCTATGAAAATCAGGATAAAGAAACCTCAAGTTCTATTGATATAGACAATAAAAAATCTTCACATGAAATAATTAATTATTGTGATAGTGGTGAAATTTATGCCTATTTAATAGATGATGACAGCAATGGAACAAATCTTAGAAAAAGACCAAATGGAGAAATAATATATGTGCTTAAAACTCAAAATGGGAATGTAGAGTTTAGTTTATCTGAATCTAAAGACAGTTGGTTTAAGATAACTAAAATTGATACATATGATGATGTAATTGAACCGATACCTGATGAGTGTTGGATTCATGGATCACTTTTAGGGGCACAAATAAGAAATTATGCCGATCAACCCATAGCTTTATATAAAACACCAGATACAACTCAAATTGCTTTCACCATATATGAAAAAGATGCCATATTAAGCTTTAATGCCATGTGTGGTACTGATTGGGTGCAAGTAAATCATAGGGATGAGCTGGGGTGGGTACCATCTGAATGGCTATGTAGCAACCCAGTAACAACTTGTCCCTAGTTAGTTAAATCCTTTACAACACAATAAATTTCAAAGACGCTAGAACAAGACCATCCTTTTCAAATTGAACAACGTAGTTTCCATTCTTAAGTGTAGACGTATCATATGTCCAAACTGGAGGATGAATATGATCAAAAGTTTGCACTATCTTTCCTTTTTGATTATATATTAAGACATTTAAATGCAGTTGATCATCAAGAGGAATATTAACTCTGAGGTTTGAAGTAGATGGGTTAGGGAACAAATGCCATTTAGTAAATGACTTCGTGTAAAACGGAGTAGAATGGGACCATTCACTCCATTTAAGTCCTTTATCTCTATATCTTACTCTCAAAAAATAATTTTGGTTTGGTAAGAGTGTGTGCATAGTTAATTCACACAAATTAATTCCCTCTTGTAAGTCTTGATCTTTGAAGTCATTTTTATACTGCACCCATCGATCAGCAACAGGGTTAGAGTAATCATTACTGTCTGATGTAACTTGCCAATGAGTAGCACCATGTTTATCATGATTCGGGTCTTCAAATGAAGATGCGTTAAAGTAGACATCTTCCGGATTTATTGAATCTTCAGCAGATGGCTCTAAAATCGTTGGCATTGCTGGTGATTGATTATTTAAAGAAATAACTAAACTATCTTCTATAGTATTAATTTTAGGGTTGTGCTCGTTACCTAGGCTTATCCTTTTTAATTTAAAATTGGGATCTTGTCCAGCTTCTGCCTCAATCACCACAAAGCCATACTCATCTTGAGATATTATATACTCTTCATAATCTTGCTGAAAATACTCATCCCAATAGTCAAGATTTCCTCCACCAGATGCTACATTTACCATAAGATGTTGATGATCCCTTGATTGCCCTCTTGAGTATCCATGAGTATGACCAAAAAAATGAATAGACGGCTTTCCTGAAACAGTACTAAAAACCTCCAATTTATCAATCACCTCTCCAGTGAACGAAGTATTTCCCTCTGGCCACAATTCCGAATGATGCGGATGGTGTAATTGAGCAAAAACAAAATCAATTGTTGTATCTGAAGTGGTGATGGACAAAATACTATCTAACCACTCTAGTTGATCTTGAATTCGGTATCCATTATTAGAATCCATACCAATAATTCGAATATTTGAGTGATCTTTATACCACCAATGTTCTTCATACCCATTAGTGCCATTTAAGGGAAGCTCAAAATAGTGGAAAAAAAAGGGGTGATCTCGCTCGTGATTTCCTAGTACAGGATACAAGGGTAAATAGCTAAATAAATTTTTTCCTTGATCAAAAAAATCATTTGTCCAATGTAGATGTTTTGAACCATCATCTACTAAATCTCCAGGGAACAGTAAGAAATCAATATGTTCATTAATTTCAGATAAATTGCTAGGGTTAAAAAATGATATAATTCCCTCATTTACTATCTTTTCAAACATGTTGGGATTTGAATTATCCTTCTGCATGTCACTAGTTGCAACTAACACAGTTGCACTTTCCGCATCAACTGACTCCTCAGTTTTAAATGAAAAAAACTGAGAGTTGTAATTCTCTTTTCTAATTCGGTAAACATATCGTTGAGATGGATCAAGACTGTTTAATTCTACCCTCTGAATAAAATGTCCTGTATTCAATAAAGAGTTAGATTGTGAAACAACACTTTGTATTTGTTGTTGATCTGGACCCCAATCTAAATACCAATTGTTAGCCTCTTCTGTCTCCCATAAAACAACAACACCTTGATCGGTTAATTTTTGTAAATAGGGCTGAACTACTAATTCTTGTGATATACTAGGTATTGAAAATAATAAACCTAACACAAAACAGCTACGCTCCAATTGATTTAACCACATTGATCATGAATTTAAATTAAAATTGTCAAACCTATTATTTTTTAAAATACTTTTATTTGACTTATATGTAAATGAATGAAAAACACCTATTTCAATCTCATTGATCAAACCTATTATTTTCCACAGGAGGGGTTTGATCTAAGGGAAGGTAACCTTACATTTCATGATATTTCCATCAAACATTTAATTAAAAAGTATGGAACTCCTTTTAGACTGTTTTTTTTACCTGAAATAAGGGATAAAATCAAAAGAGCTAGAAATTTATTTAACCTTGCTATTAAAAAACATAACTATAAGGGAGAATACCATTATTGTTACTGTACCAAATGCAATCATTTTTCACACGTTGTTAGTGCCGCCCTTAAAGAAAATGTCCATCTTGAGACTTCTTCTTCTTTTGATATTGATTTAATAAGAAACTTATACAAAGAAGGTAAAATCAATAAAGAGATCATCATAATAAATAATGGTTATAAAACAGATCAATATCTAAAAAAAATCATATCTCTTTATGATGATGGATTTAAAAATATTTTAGTCGTTCTAGATAATAAACCGGAACTAAAAAGACTTTTACATTTATTAAAAGGTACAGAAAAAAAGTTGAAAATTGGTGTGAGAATGGCTATCAATGAAGAACCTCAATCGTCTTATTACACTTCGAGATTAGGCATTCGACATAATGAGATTATTAACTTCTACTTAAATGAAATTAAGGAAAACCGGAATGTGATTTTAAAAATGCTCCATTTTTTTGTTGACTCTGGGATAAAAGACAATATGTACTATTGGGGTGAATTTCAAAAAGCATTGAAATTATATGCAGATTTAAAAAAACAATCTCCCACTCTCAATTCCCTAAATCTTGGTGGTGGATTTCCGATTAGAAATAACCTTGGGTTTGATTATGACTACAATTATATGTGTAATGAAATCATAAAAAATATAAAGGAAGCATGTCTGAATGAACAAATTGATGAGCCCCATATTTTTACAGAATTTGGAAAGTATACAGTTGGCGAAAGTGGTGCCATTATTTTTGAAGTATTAGAGCAAAAAAAGCAAAACGACACTGAAAGTTGGTACCTTATAAACAACAGCTTAATGAATACGATTCCTGATGCATGGTCTATACATGAAAAATTCATCCTACTTCCAATAAATAAATGGCAAAATGAATATAAAAGAGTAAATATTGGAGGGATTAGTTGTGATCATTCTGACTATTACAATTCCGAAGATTTTAATCAAGAAGTATTATTACCTAGTTTTCCAGAGGATGATGAAGAACCTTTGTATCTTGGTTTTTTTCATACTGGTGCATATCAAGATTCATTAAGTGGCTATGGAGGTATAAAACATTGCCTAATTCCAGCTCCAAAACACATTATAATTGATAGAGACGAAACAGGTAATTTTGTGGATTATGTATATCGAAACGAACAATCTGTGGAAGAAATGTTTCAGCTTTTGGGATATAAATAATGAGGAATTTTGCAGGCATAGAAGATCGATTTTGCAAGGAGGATTTTGCTAAAGTATTTTTACAATCGGTTCCGTACGATGGCACTAGTACATGGGGTAAAGGAGCTGATAAAGGATTCGAAAAATTTTTAGATGCCTTAGAGAACATGGAATTATATGATATTGAAACTCATACAGAGGTTTATCAAAATGGCATCCACATATTACCACCGTTAATCAATTTTAACACTCCAGAGTCCATGTTTAATGTGGTGTATAAAACCACAAAAACATTACTAGAAAAAGATAAATTTCTTACCTTTTTTGGCGGAGAGCACTCCATTAGTATTGGAATTATAAAAGCATTTTATGAGAAATTTCGAAACTTGTCCGTTTTACACATTGATGCACATGCAGATTTAAGACCTACTTATTTAGGAAGCGCTTACAACCATGCTTGCGCATTACATGATGCCAGCAAAAATTGTAACTTGGTTCAAGTTGGTGTTCGTTCCATGGATGTTGATGAAGTCGAACACATGAGCAAAGATCAAGTTTATTTTGCTGAAAAAATACATGGTAAAACCCAATGGATGACTGACAGTATCAACCAACTTTCCAATGAAGTTTACATCACATTTGATTTAGATGCATTCGATCCTTCCATTATGCCTTCAACGGGAACTCCAGAGCCAGGAGGATTACTTTGGAATGACATCACGAAATATTTAAAAATGGTTTTTGAGTCAAAAAATGTAGTGGGTTTTGATATTGTGGAGTTGGCTCCTATAGATGGCCTTACTCATCCTGATTTTTTGGTGGCTAAACTGTACTACAAAATGCTTTCATATAAATTTTATACATCATGAGGATTAAGGATTTTGTACACGAACATTTTAAGCATTTCAATGCAGCTGCTCTAGTTGATGCAGCCAGTGCATATGAAAAACATTTAAAAGAAGGGAAAAAAATGCTAGTCAGTCTAGCTGGAGCTATGAGTACAGCTGAGTTAGGTAAATCACTTGCAGAAATGATTAGACAAGATAAAATTCACTACATATCATGTACTGGGGCCAATCTAGAAGAAGATTTAATGAATTTAGTTGCTCACGATCACTACAAGCGAATTCCACATTACAGAGATTTGACTGCAACGCAAGAAAGAGATTTGAGAGATAAGGGACTTAATAGAGTAACTGATACATGTATTCCAGAAGAAGAGGCGTTTAGACGATTACAAAGCCACATTTTTGAACTTTGGAAAACTGCTGAAAATAAAGAGGAGCGAAAGTTCCCACATGAGTTTATGTATGAATTACTTCTTTCAGGTATTTTAGAACAATATTATCAGATACCGCCTGAAAACAGTTGGATGTTGGCTGCTGCCAAAAAGAATATCCCTATAGTAGTACCTGGATGGGAAGATTCTACATTAGGAAATATTTTTGCTTCCTATTGTATTAAAGGAGAACTAAATGCCTCTACAGTTAAAAGTGGTATTGAGTATATGATAGATTTAGCTAATCTATATGAGAATTATGCCGGAAATGAAGGTATTGGCTTTTTCCAGATTGGAGGTGGTATTTCGGGTGATTTCCCAATTTGTGTGGTACCCTTGTTAAACCAAGATTTGGAAAAAACGAATACCCCATTTTGGAGTTATTTTTGCCAAATAAGTGATTCAACTACAAGTTATGGATCATATTCTGGGGCTGTTCCGAATGAAAAAATAACCTGGGGGAAATTAGATATAGATACACCTAAATTTATAATTGAGTCTGATGCAACCATAGTTGCGCCTCTTATTTTTGCTTACATATTAAATTGGTAAACTTTAATTTATTAAAAAAAATACAACATATTTTTTTACCCTATTAGGACCAATTTGTTTCTTGGTAAGTTTTCTTTTTGATACGCCTACTGGGATGAGTGATAATGGATTCCGATTACTTGGAGTAATTGTATGGATGGCCATTTGGTGGATAAGTGAAGTAGTACCAATAGCAGTAACTGCACTATTACCGATTGTTCTTTTTCCTTCCTGCGAAATCATGTCTATTCAAGAAACAGGAGCAAACTATGGTCACAAATACATTTTTTTATTTATTGGTGGATTTATAATAGCCAATGCTATTCAAAAATGGAATTTACATCAACGAATTGCATTGAATATTATACTCAGACTAGGCAGTAGTACCGATAAGATTATTTTGGGATTTATGATTGCTACTGGGTTTCTCTCTATGTGGATTTCAAATACGGCAACTACCGTTATGATGCTTCCTATTGCCTTGTCGGTTATATCTCAAATAAAAGATCACCCTGAGAGCAAAGAAAATGAACAACAACTATTTGGAAAAGCATTAATGTTAGCTGTGGCTTACAGTGCTTCAGCTGGTGGAATTGCTACATTAATAGGTACACCACCAAATTTAATTTTTGCTGGCTTCATAGAAGATAATTTAAATACTGAAATTTCATTTTTTCAATGGTTCAAGATTGGGTTACCTATCTCAGTTTCATTAATATTGATAATATGGATTTACCTTACCCAAATTGCATTTAAGCTTCCAAAAAAAGGATTTCCCGGGGGTAAGAATGAAGTTCAAAAATTATTATTTGAAATGGGGCCAATGAAAAACGAAGAAAAAAAGATAATGTTAATCTTTTTAGTCACCATTTTTTGTTGGATTAGTAGAAAATACATTATAACCCCATTCATCCCCCATTTTGATGATTCAATGATTGCCATTACTAGTGCTATATTTCTTTTTATTATACCTTCTAAAAACAATAGAAAACCTTTACTTTATTGGAGTGAAGCAGTAAAAATTCCATGGGGTATACTAATTTTATTTGGAGGGGGACTTTCTATCGCAAATGGATTTCAGACAACTCAAATGGATCTATGGATCGGGGATCAACTTAGCTCCATTACCATTACTAATGCGTTAGTTGTGTTATTACTTGTAATTAGCTCTGTTAATTTCATTACCGAAATGTCTTCTAATATGGCTACCACCGCAATGTTGCTGCCAATTATGATACCACTCTCAGAAGTTATCGGAGTTCATCCCTACTTATTGTTAGCAAGTACTACTTTAGCTGCATCATGTGCTTTTATGCTCCCAGTTGCTACTCCTCCCAATGCCGTTGTCTTTGGTTCAAAACTACTCACCATACGAGATATGGTTAAAGCTGGCTTCTTAATTAATGTGATATCTATTATAATTATTCTAATTGTAGTCAATTATGGATTGCCTCTATTTTGGAATTTATAATTGAAATCACAACTTAAGAATAGTTATACGTTCTTTTAAATGATTGTATTGTACTTCTAAAATATATAGTCCTTTTTCATATTTATACATGGATACCGTATCGCCAATTTGAGTAGAGACACGTTTTCCATTAATATCATAAATATGTATAATTAATTCCCCGCTAAAATTATCAACTGAAAGTTTAACCTCATCCAGTGTAATAGTTGGACTGGCATGAACCTTATTTTTGAATTTTCTTTCTATTAAGGTGCTAAAGAAGTTTGAAGCACCAATATTTGGAGGGTCTGTAGAAGAAACAAAGTTTCCAAAATAATCCATACCTCCATTATTTTGGATAAAATTTAATGTGTCAGTACTTCCTGAAATCAATTTTCCCATCCCTATTATTGGGCTATTCGACTGAAGTTGATACATTGAAGGATCATCTACACCCAAGGCTGATGGATTTAGTAGTGCCGGATCTCCCCAGAAGGCATTATTCTCTAAGTCTACATCTAAATTGATTCTTGACGAGTCAAAAAACAAATTGTGACTAATATCTAATGAATTTAAATTGTTTTGAATTAGTGTAGGAAGAACTTGACCACTTGACCCCACATAAATAATATTATTGTACATCAATACATCTCCTATATTTGGCCAGAAATAAATTTCAGGATTTATGGAATCATTAACAAAAACCGTATTGTTGTATATAAAGGTTCCAGTGCTTGGACATCTAACATTTCCATTTCCACAAAAGTTAGAAACCCAAAAAAGTTTGCCCTTTTTATCCCAAGGTAAATTATTTGGATCTTCTCTGTAACCATCGTTTACACTGATATTATATCTGTACCCACAATTAATATTATCTCCTAATATTTCCACAAACCCCCCCTCATTGTTATAACTGTAATTATATTGAAATACCACATTTTCATTTCCGTAGTCAATGTGTGCTCCGTAAGAATCTGCAGGACCGTGTGCGTTCATAAAATGATTGTGTTGTGCAACAACATTTTGACAGTCAAAAGGCCACATGCCACTACCTCTTTTCCACATTCTTTGATCTACACTCGACCCAGTGTGATTAAAAACACAATTTTCTACTAATACATCTTTAGATTTATTCGGTACAAAACCTGAACCACCGGTTTCTTCAAAAATTGAATTCTTAATTTTTATATCCACATTTTTGAAATCATTAATGTTATTCAATCCGATTGATTTTATCCAAATACCGTAATGTCCAGTATGGTGAATAAAACAGTTGGATACGCTTAAATTCGACAATAAATTATAATCATAGTTAGAAGTGTCTGATTGTGATTCAAATTTTATTCCATATCCCTTGTGTGCATGAGTCATGACAGATGGAGTTGGGAAAATATGGTGTATTTCAAGGCTATCCATGACAAAAAAATTTAAAGAATCGGTATCTGTAACTACTTTAATTCCAAATCTCACATTTTTACCAGAACCCCAGGTATTTGCTGACCCGCCAAATCCGCTAATTGTTTTTGTATTTCCTAAGCTATCTAAATGAGTATTTTCATTAGTAAGCTCAAGATTTTTAATTATAATTCCATCATCATTATAAACCAAAATGCAAGATTGATAACCATCTCCATTCAATATAGGTTTTACTATACCACCATAACTTCCTATGTAAATTGGATTTTGTTGATTTCCAGAACCCCTAACCCAAAACATACCATTAAAAATGTCTCCAGATTTAAACAAAATAGAGTCTCCAGGGTTGAAAATCATAGAATTTAATTCAGAAATAGATTTGAATGGGCTCATCGGTGATAAACCGTTGTTCTGATCATTCCCTAATGAACTGCTTACATAATACACATTTGCACTAACATGTATATTAATAAAAAAGAAAAATAAATGGAGAGCTAATTTTATAAATAAACCGTTAAAAAGAGCCATTTAAAACTTATCAATTAAATATTTGTAAGCTTGTTCCTTAACTAAAATCACTAAAATGTATGGTCCACTTTCTAAATTTGAAATTAGGATATTATTGGTATTATTTGTCATAATTAGACGACCCATAGTATCATATAAAAATAACTTATCAATTGAACTAATATCACATTCCACAGTCAAAAGCTCACGAACAGGGTTAGGGAATATTTTGAAATTAAGATCCTTATACAAATTAGAACTTTCAATTTGGACTGGGGATGTTAGACAAGTATCGCAAGATCCCCAACAAACAGCATCAAGAATAGTATCATGGTTGGGAACAACAAATAGTCGATTGGTATTATTTAAATCCCCATTTGTACAGGTGGAATTTCCATCTAAATTCTCCTCAATTGACCAATTATCAGCAGAAAATTTATATTCTATGGTGTCTCCTACTGGAAAATAGGAAGTAAATTCCCAAATACTATCCTGATTAGGATCTACCATAGTATCACAATTACCACA
>CAZJVX010000004.1:0-30962 GCA_964549345.1 uncultured Flavobacteriales bacterium
TTCTTTTGACTCGTGATCTATTGTAATGCAATAGGGGGTTCCCACAGCATCTTGTCTTCTGTATCTTTTACCTATGGAATCTTTTTCATCTAATCCACATTCAAAATTCAATTTCAATTTATGGAATAGGTCAGATGCTATTTCGCTCAAACCATCTTTTTTTACTAAGGGGAGTATTGCTGCTTTAGTTGGCGCTATCACGGGTGAAATAGACAATAATGTTCTAGTACTGCCATCTTTCAATTTTTCTTCTTTTAGCCCATTAGATAACAAAGTTAAAAACATACGATCCAGTCCAATAGAAGTCTCAATCACGTATGGGATGTAACTTTCGTTACTTTCTGGATCAAAATAGCGTTGTTTCTTTTTTGAATATTCTTCATGTTGTTTAAGGTCAAAATCAGTTCTTGAGTGAATGCCTTCCAATTCCTTAAAACCAAATGGAAATTTGAATTCAATGTCGCATGCAGCATCAGCGTAGTGAGCCAACTTAATATGATCATGAAACTGTAGGTTTTCCTTTTCAATTCCAAGAGATTGATGCCACGCCATACGTTCTTTTTTCCAATATTCATACCACTCCTTTTGGCTGCCAGGTTTAATGAAAAATTGCATTTCCATTTGTTCAAATTCTCTCATTCTAAAAATGAATTGCCTAGCAATAATCTCATTCCTAAATGCTTTGCCAATTTGAGCTATTCCAAAAGGAAGTCTTTTTCTACCCGTTTTTTGGACATTCAAATAGTTTACAAATATGCCTTGAGCAGTTTCTGGTCTAAGATAAATAGTAGATGATTCTTGTGCTAATGAACCTAATTCGGTTCCAAACATCAAATTAAATTGCCTCACGTCTGTCCAGTTTTTTGATCCGCTTATTGGACAGGTAATGCCTAGTTCAATGATGAGGTTGTAAATATCATTAAGATTTTTACTGTTTAATGCAGCAGATATCTTATTATTAATTTCTTGAATCTGTTTATTTCTCCTTAAAATATTTGGATTGGTACTTGTGAAGTTTTCTTCATTAAATGATTCGCCAAATCGTTTTCTAGCTTTTGAAATATCTTTTTCGTTTTTATCCTGAATCTTAGAAACATAGTCCTCTAGTAATACATCCGCACGATATCTTTTTTTAGAATCTTTATTATCTATCAAAGGGTCATTAAATGCATCTACATGTCCTGAAGCCTTCCAAGTGGTTGGATGCATGAAAATGGCTGCATCTAATCCTACTATATCTTTGTTCATTTGAACCATTGATTTCCACCAGTATTTTTTGATGTTATTTTTGAGCTCTACTCCATTTTGACCATAGTCATAGGTGGCGCTTAGTCCATCATAAATTTCACTACTAGGGAATACAAAACCAAATTCTTTGGCGTGACTTATGATTTTTTTAAACTTATCTTCATTCATGTTTACACATTCAATAATTTCTGACAAAAATAAAACTTCAAATGAAAGAACTATATTTAACCAACTCAATTTCCATAGTTTAATACACAATGATTGAAATAGACAATAAAATTATTTCAGACGACATACTTGAGGAGCAGTTTGTGTGTGATCTTAGCCAATGTAAGGGGGCATGTTGTGTTGAAGGCGATGCAGGAGCTCCTTTGGACAAAGAGGAAATTAAAATCTTGGAGGAAATTTACCCCGTTGTAAAGTCCGAAATGCGACAACAAGGAATTGATGCTGTTGAAAAAGAAGGGTTATATTATATAGACGATTTTGGCGAACCGGTTACAACGCTTGTTAATAATAAAGAATGTGCTTTTGTGGTGTTTGATAAAAATAATATTGCAAAATGCGCAATTGAAATTTCAAGTAGAAAAAACAAGACTGATTTCATAAAACCAATTAGTTGCCATTTATACCCAATTCGGGTGAAAGAATATGAAAGTTTTCAGGGAATTAATTTAAATAAATGGCACATTTGTGAACCTGCCTGTGAATGCGGTAAAGACTTAAAGATTCCAGTATTTAAATTTCTAAAAGAACCTATAATAAGAAAATGGGGAGTTGAATTTTTTAGCCAATTAAGCCAGGTCTTTGAACAATATTTCCAAAAAAAATTATTGTAATATTTTGTCTTGCAAAAATTCTACAAAAGCCAATCATTTTAATTTTTTTTATTGATTTATTTATCTGTTTAGTTTTAATGAAATTTGATATTCTATTTTTTAAATAAATATTTTATACAATTTTTACAATTAAATTTCTTTGAGAACAACATTAATCTTTAAGTCTTTTCCTAATTATTTAAATTAACTGTTGAAATATAATTCTAACAATTTTGGTTGAACAACTAGGATTATGTTAGTGTCTTTCCTATATAAAAAAAAAATTTAAAAAACACTTTTTTTTATTTCAATAATATTTCAACACGACATGTTAATAAGAGTTTTCGTGTAGTTTGATTTTGCATGATTTTGGATATTAGATTTGTCAACATGAGATTTAATTAAATCCATTTTTTTCTAAAATTTTATTATGATTATAGATACTATTATAAAAAGAAATAATACAAAGAATACATATGTATCTGAGAAGATAACCAACGCGATATTAAAGGCAATGCTCTCTGTTAATAACGGTGAATTGGAAGATGCGCAGAGAATAACAAATAACGTTGAAAAAACACTATTGAGCAGAAAAAAAAGTATTTCTAACTACGTTCCAAATGTTGAAGAAATTCAAGATTTAGTAGAGCAAAAACTTATGCAAAGCGAATTTCTTGATGTCGCAAAATCATTCATAATTTATCGTAATCAACAAGCTCAAAGAAGGAAAAGAAATATTTTCGAAAAAAGGTTAAACTTAAAGCCCTACGAATATCCAGAATTATATGAATATGTTTCTGCCATTAGACATTCTTATTGGATACATTCAGAATTCAATTTCACAAGTGATATACAAGATTTTAAAACGAGACTTAGTGAAACAGAGAGAAGTGCAATAAAAAATACAATGTTAGCAATTTCGCAAATTGAAGTTGCTGTAAAAAGTTTTTGGGGAGATATTTATCAAAGAATACCAAAACCAGAAGTTGGTTCTGTAGGCGCAACTTTTGGTGAAAGTGAAGTTCGTCATGCTGATGCCTATTCTCATCTTTTAGAAATTTTGGGACTTAATAAAGAATTTAAAGTTCTTAAAAAGAAACCAATCATAATGAAGAGAGTTAGGTATTTAGAGTCAGCCTTAGCTGCATCCAAAAGTAATGATGACATGGAATATGCTGAGTCAGTATTATTATTTTCTCTGTTCATTGAGCATGTATCTCTATTTTCTCAGTTTCTTATTATAATGGCTTTCAACAAACATAAAAACATGCTCAAAGGAGTCTCTAATGTTGTTGAAGCTACATCTAAAGAAGAGCAAATACATGGTGATTTTGGGATTGATCTTATAAAAATTATTAAAGAAGAAAATCCCGATTGGTTTAATTTTGAATTTCAAGAAAAAATTCAAGATATGTGCCAAAAAGCATTTGAAGCAGAAAGCGGATTGATCGATTGGATTTTTGAAAGAGGAGAATTAGATTTTTTACCAAAGCATCATATAAACGAATTTATTAAAGATCGTTTTAACAGATCATTAGAAAGTATCGGTGTAGAAAAGATTTTTGAAACGGACCAATCCATTTTGAATGAAACAGAATGGTTTAATGATGAAATTATTGGCACAAAACATGGTGACTTTTTTGTAAAGCGGTCGATAAATTACAGTAAAAGAACACAAAGTATAACGGGGGATGATCTTTTTTAAATATGGAAAACAGTATAGAAAAACAAGATAATTACATTAACGATGATACATCTGTTGTAAAAAACAAACTAGTTAATGCACGAAAAGTTAGTTTAATAAATCAACAATCTAATAAATCTTTTGCTTGGTTAACAGACTACAGTAGAGATTTCCTAGCATCAGGTTATCTCACACCTGGCGTATCAGCTGAAGAAAGAATTAAAGAAATTGCCGATAGAGCTGAGGAGATTTTAGGTATAAACGGATATTCAGAAAAGTTTTATAATTACATGTCTCAAGGATTTTTCTCATTGGCTTCCCCTGTTTGGTCAAATTTTGGCAAGAAAAGAGGTCTCCCAATAAGCTGTTTTGGATCCAATATTTCAGACGATATGGGTAATATTTTATATACTCAATCGGAAGTGGGAATGATGTCTAAGTTAGGTGGCGGAACTTCTGGTTTTTTTGGGAACATTAGACATAGAGGCGCATCGGTCACTAATAATGGAGAGGCATCGGGGTCAGTTCACATCATGCAGTTATTCGAAACCATGGTTGATGTTGTAAGCCAAGGCTCTGTTAGAAGAGGTCGTTTTTCTCCTTATTTACCGGTAGAACATAAAGATATTTTAGAGTTTTTAGAAATTGGTACAGAGGGTAATCCAATTCAGGAACTCACCCATGGAGTTACCGTAACTGATGAGTGGATGAATAAAATGATTGCGGGTGATCCTGAAAAACGAAATATATGGGCTAAAATTATACAAAGAAGAGGTGAAATCGGATACCCTTACATCTTTTTTAAAGATAAAGCAAACAAAGGTGCTGCAGATGTATATCAAGATAACAACCTAAATATTAATGCCAGTAACTTATGTACTGAAATCATGCTGCCTACTAATGATAAATGGTCTTTTGTTTGTGTTCTTTCTTCTGTAAATCTTTTACATTACGAAAAGTGGAAAGAAACTGATGCTGTTGAAACTATGGTTTATTTCCTTGATGCCGTAATAACGGAGTTTGTGCAAAAATTAGAAGCTTACAGAGACTCTAGCGATCTTGACGACAAACAAACATTTTTATTCATGGAAAGAGCTTACAATTTTGCAAAAGAAAATCGTGCATTGGGTCTAGGTGTATTAGGCTGGCACTCACTGTTGCAATCTAAAATGCTTTCATTTAATAGTCAAGAAGCCTTTAATCTCAATAGCGAAATATTTAAATTAATAAAAGAAAAATCATATAAAGCATCTGAACAGCTAGCTTCAAAATTTGGTGAACCAAAGATTTTGAAAGGATATGGAAGAAGAAATGCCACTCTAAATGCTATTGCTCCGACCACATCATCTGCCTTTATTTTGGGTCAAGTTTCACAGGGCATTGAACCGATATGGTCAAATATTTACGTCAAAGATATAGCTAAAATAAAGACGACAATCAAAAATCCATTTCTAGAAAGTCTATTAGATGAAAAAGGTATGAAC
Organism: uncultured Flavobacteriales bacterium; assembly: GCA_964549345.1. Classification (GTDB taxonomy): domain Bacteria; phylum Bacteroidota; class Bacteroidia; order Flavobacteriales_D; family Parvicellaceae. Next base: position 5,235 of record CAZJVX010000004.1, read on the forward strand.
AACCAAGAAACTTGGAGAAGTATTAGAGACAAAGACGGATCCGTTCAACATCTCAGCTTTCTTTCAGATCAAGAAAAAGATGTTTTTAAAACCTATGCTGAAATAGACCAATTAGATATTATCTATCAAGCCTCAAATCGACAAAGTTATATAGATCAAGGTCAATCTGTAAACATTATAGTCCACCCAGAAATGCCTGTAAAAGAAATTAATAAAATTTATGTTACAGCATGGAAATTAGGTTTAAAGTCTCTTTATTATCAGCACAGTATGAATGCTGCACAAAAGTTCAAACAGAAGAAAGATTGCGTTAGTTGTGAAGCTTAGTAAGCTTAAAAGTAGCCAATAAATATTTTGTTGAAAACTAATAAAAACACATTTTAAAATCACTTGTTAAAAGTGTAAAAAATTTAAATATTTGCTTCGCTGTTACGTTATTATAGGCGGGTATTCGATATATGTTTTTTTAAAAAGCGCCTTTTATTACACATTTTATTGCCTTAAAGAGCAACTTTACGTCACAGACGCAATAACAAAAATATACTTTTATGCACAAGAAAATTTCACTAGAAAAGGAAGTAGTTGGTCAACATGTCGATTTAAATAAGGATCTAGATAAAAACTTGCATGTAGAAGAACCGATTCTGAAAGAAAATCCAAATAGATTTGTATTGTTTCCTATTCAGCATGCCGATATATGGAAAATGTATAAAAAGCAAGAGGCTAGCTTTTGGACAGCTGAAGAACTAGATCTTTCACCCGACTTAGTAGATTGGGATAATAGGCTCAATGATGATGAGCGTTATTTCATAAAGCATGTTTTAGCTTTTTTCGCTGCATCAGACGGTATTGTAAATGAAAACCTAGCAGAAAATTTTCTCAGTGAAGTACAATACACTGAAGCTAAATTTTTTTATGGATTTCAAATAATGATGGAAAATATTCATTCTGAAACATACTCGCTTTTGATTGACACCTATATAAAAGACACAAAAGAGAAAAATTATTTGTTCAATGCAATTGAGACTTTTGGTCCGGTTAAGAAAAAGGCAGAATGGGCATTAAAATGGATTGAGAATGGGAATTTTGCACAAAGAATTATTGCATTCGCAGCTGTAGAAGGAATATTCTTCTCTGGTTCATTTTGTTCGATTTTCTGGCTGAAGAAAAGAGGCCTTATGCCAGGACTTACATTCTCAAATGAGTTGATTTCAAGAGATGAAGGTCTGCATTGTGATTTTGCTTGTATGCTATATAATAACCATGTGGTTAATAGACTTGAGAAATCTGAAGTAGAAGAAATTATAAAGGAAGCTGTTGAAATAGAAAAAGAATTTATCACTGAAGCTCTTCCAGTTAGATTAATTGGAATGAATTCAAATCTAATGAGTCAATACATTGAGTTTGTTGCTGATCGACTCACTTCAGAACTAGGTAATAAAAAGATTTACAACGTATCTAATCCATTTGACTTTATGGATATGATAAATTTACAAGGAAAAACTAATTTCTTTGAAAAAAGAGTAGGTGAGTACCAAAAAGCAGGGGTGCTCAATAACAATAACGATACTAGCTTTAACCTTGATGCTGATTTTTAAATTTACTTAATCAAAAAAAATGTATGTAGTTAAGAGAGACGGCAGAAGAGAATCTGTCAAATTTGATAAGATAACTGCCAGAATTAAAAAACTATGTTATGGCTTAAATCCGCTTGTAACACCAGAAAAAGTAGCGATGAAGGTTATTGAGGGATTATACGATGGTGTCACAACTAGTGAGTTAGATAACTTAGCTGCCGAAGTGGCAGCAACCAATACCATTACTCACCCTGATTATGCTTTACTAGCCTCAAGAATTGCAGTATCAAATCTACATAAAAACACAAAAAAATCATTTTCTGATACAGTTAAAGATCTGTATGAATATTCTGACCCTAAAACAAATGAAAAGGCTTCCTTAATTTCCGATGAAGTTTATAGTTTAATCATGAAAAATTCGGAATTATTGGATTCAACTATAATTTATGATCGTGATTTCAGATATGACTTCTTTGGATTTAAGACGTTAGAAAGATCCTACTTATTGAAGTTAAATGGCCAAGTTGTTGAAAGGCCTCAGCAAATGCTGATGAGAGTAGCAATGGGTATCCATAAGGATGATATAGATTCTGCTATAGAAACCTATAATTATATGAGCGAAGGTTGGTTTACACATGCAACACCAACATTATTTAATTCAGGTACCCCAAAACCCCAAATGTCATCTTGTTTTCTATTAACTACTAAAGAAGATAGCATTTCTGGAATTTACGATACGCTAAAACAGTGTGCACAAATTTCCCAATCTGCTGGCGGTATAGGTCTTTCAATACATGATATCAGAGCCACCGGTTCCTACATAAAAGGTACCAATGGAACATCTAATGGTATCGTACCCATGTTAAGAGTCTTTAATGATACTGCCCGATATGTTGATCAGGGAGGAGGTAGAAGAAAAGGTTCTTTTGCCATATATATTGAACCGTGGCATGCTGATATTTTTGACTTCTTAGACCTTAAAAAGAACCATGGTAAGGAAGAACAACGTGCAAGAGATCTTTTCTACTCCCTTTGGATTCCTGATCTATTTATGAAAAGAGTGGAAGAGAACGGAGACTGGACATTGATGTGCCCTAACGAATGCCCGGGGTTATCTGATACATATGGGAAGAAATTTGAAAGATTATACAAGAAGTATGAATCAGAAGGTAGAGGAAGAAAGACCATAAAGGCGCAAGAGCTTTGGTTTAAAATTTTAGAAAGCCAGATTGAGACTGGCACACCATATATGTTATATAAAGACGCGGCTAACGAAAAGTCAAATCAAAAGAACTTGGGAACCATAAAGTCCTCAAATTTATGTACAGAAATAATTGAATATACAGCACCAGACGAAGTCGCAGTTTGTAATCTAGCTTCCATAGCATTACCCAAATTTGTTGTTGATGGGAAGTTTGATCATGAAAAGTTATTCAATGTAACTTACAGGGTAACTAAAAATTTAGACAGGGTAATTGATGCCAATTATTACCCAGTTCCAGAGGCTAGAAACTCAAATATGAGACATAGGCCAATTGGTATAGGAGTGCAAGGACTAGCTGATGCGTTCATTTTAATGCGACAACCATTCGATTCACCTGAAGCAAAACAATTAAACAAAGAAATTTTTGAAACTATTTATTATGCTGCTGTTACTGCTTCAAAAGATATAGCTATCCAAAATGGTCCTTATGAAACTTGGAAAGGGTCCCCCATTTCAAAAGGTGTATTTCAGTTTGATATGTGGAAAGTAAAGCCGACAGACCGTTGGGAATGGGATTTACTGAGAGAAGAAGTGAAAAAGCATGGAGTAAGAAATTCCTTATTACTTGCACCAATGCCAACAGCCTCTACCGCACAAATTTTAGGTAATAATGAATGTTTTGAACCTTACACCTCTAATATTTACACCAGAAGAGTTTTATCAGGCGAGTTCATTATTGTAAATAAGCACTTGTTAAGAGACTTAGTGAAGTTGGGTATTTGGAACGACAGGCTTAAAAATAAATTAATGGCATCAAATGGTTCTATACAAAATATTGATGAAATCCCCGAAAACATCAAGGTATTATATAAAACTGCGTGGGAGATTTCTCAGAAAGAAATATTAGACATGGCTGCTGATAGGGGCGCGTACATTGATCAATCCCAATCACTCAATATTTTTATGGAGAATGCTAACTTTGCAAAACTAACTTCCATGCATTTTTATGGATGGAAAGCCGGCTTGAAAACGGGGATGTATTACCTCAGAACAAAATCTGCCACTGATGCTATTAAGTTCACATTAGATAAAGAGGCGATGTCAGAGCCTGTCGCTAAAACAGAGGAGGAGAGAATGGCAGATATCGATTGTTCTTTGGATGATCCAGATAATTGTGTTTCTTGCGGCTCATAATATTCCAAATTTGATTTTTATTTAGCTCAAAAAAAAGCCCACATTGTGGGCTTTTTGTTCATCATAGTCAGATTATCATTTAATACCTTTAAAAACAGAGGTTCCAGCACCAAATACATTATTCTCTCCATAGGGAGACCCTTTTCCATCAGCGTATCCTTTCCATTTTACAAGTTCAATATAATTAGGAGATCTTGTAAGCTGTTGTTGAACTAACCTAATTTCTTCAGCTCTACCTTCCGCTCTAAGAATAGCAGCATTTTTTTCACCTTCTGCTTTTTTGATCTCAGCATTTGCTAGGTATTGTTGCTCCTCCTCTAATTCTTTAGCTTTTTGATTTCGCTGTTTTTGTGTTTCTTTTTCAGTAATGGCTATTTTTACATTTTCTGGCAGATTAACATCTGCAATTTCACAAAAGTTATAGGTAATAAAATTTTCGGGAAATTCTGCTTGAAACATATTGTCCATTTCCGTTTCTAACGCCTCTCTTTTTGTGGAGTAGATTTCTTCATAAGTGTATCTGCCTATTACATCCTTTATAACACCTCTAACTTTTGCATCAACGAATGAGTTTTCATATGCTTTTCCGTGTTTTAAATGTAAATTTGGTGTTTTACCCTGCATAGGATTGTAATTAATTGTCACATCTATTCCTATTTCCATTCCGTTTTTTTCCATCACTTTTGACTCGTAATTTCTACTTTGTTGTAATACATTGTACGTAATCATTTCGTTCCACGGCATAATAAAATAGGTTCCCTCAGAATAATTTTCACTTGTATCAATTCCACCGGTGTAAGGTCTATAGACAAATCCCTCTTCTCCAGGGTCAATATCTGTCCATGACATGAAAAATATAATAATAAATATGGCTCCTATTCCACCAAATAAGGCAGTTTTTAAGATGTTTTTTGGTTCTATTTCGATTTCGCTCATAATGGTATGTTATTTTTAATTGTTTTTAGGTTTAGATTTTATCGTTTTATATGCATAGTATATGCTTAATACGTCTATCAGTAACGCAAGTAATTTTATAATTGGACCTGTTTTAATGATATACTTGAATGTCAAAATAAGCAGCAAAGCTACTAAAGCAATGCTCAAAATTACATTTAGGATATATTTATTGTTGTTCATGTTAAATCATTTTTTTTGGGTCGACCCAACTATCATAGTCCTCAGCTGTAACATAACCCAAATTTATAGCTTCTTCTTTTAGTGTTGTTCCATTTTTATGAGCTGTATTTGCTATTTCTGCTGCCTTGTAATAACCAATTTTTGTATTTAGTGCTGTGACTAGCATCAAAGAGTTATTTAATAATCTATTTATATTTTTAAAGTTAGGTTCTATTCCGGTTGCACAATGATTATTGAAGGAAACACATGCATCACCGATAAGCTGGGCACTTTCAATCAAGTTTCTAGCAATCATGGGTTTAAATACATTCAATTCATAATGACCTTGCGTTCCTCCGACTGAGAGTGCAACATCATTTCCCATTACTTGCGCACATACCATAGTCAGCGCTTCACATTGAGTTGGATTCACTTTTCCAGGCATGATAGAAGATCCAGGTTCATTTGCAGGAATGATTATTTCTCCGATTCCTGATCTAGGACCAGATGCTAATAATCGTATATCATTTGCAATTTTATTTAATGATACTGCAATTTGTTTGAGTGCCCCATGTGTTTCAACCATGGCATCATGGGCAGCTAATGCCTCAAATTTATTTTCTGCACTTATAAAAGGTAATCCACTTATTGACGCAATTTGAGATGCTACTTCATTACTGTAACCTTTTGGTGTATTTAGTCCTGTTCCTACAGCTGTTCCACCTAATGCCAATTCGCTTAAATGATGTAGTGTGTTTTTAAGCGCTTTAAGTCCATGGTTTAATTGTGAGACATAGCCAGAAAATTCCTGACCAATTGTTAAAGGAGTAGCGTCCATAAGGTGGGTTCGACCAATCTTTACCACATCCATAAATTTCTTCGATTTTTCAGAAAGTGTATCTCTTAATACCTCAATTCCAGGAATCGTATTCTCTATGATAATTTTGTAACTCGCAATATGCATGGCTGTAGGAAAAGTATCATTTGAGGATTGAGACTTATTTACATCGTCATTGGCCTGTAGTGCTTTTGGTCCTGAATCTAAATTTCCACCACTTAAAACGTGTGCTCTATTTGCAATTACCTCATTTACATTCATATTACTTTGAGTTCCAGAACCAGTTTGCCAAACTACTAACGGGAATTGATCGTCTAATTTCCCCTTGAGGATTTCATCACATACTTGAGAAATGAGTTTCATCTTTTTTTCTTCCAATACACCAAGCTTTGAATTGGTGATAGCTGCTGCTTTTTTTAATACTGCAAAGGCATGTATAATTTCAATAGGCATTGATCCTGAAGGTCCGATTTTGAAATTATTTCTAGAACGTTCCGTTTGAGCTCCCCAATATTTATCTGAAGGCACCTTAATATTACCAATGGTATCTTTTTCAATTCTGTAACTCATTTCTAAATTTTATTACTAATTTCGTTTAAAATTCAAATTTAGTATATATGTCTTTAGGGGTAGCTATTTTCTTAATTTTCTTTGGTATGGCTTTTTGGGTACTTTTATTCCTGTTTAGCTTTATTGGAGCTTGGGTGAATTGGGGTTTAATCGATATTACTAAGGCTCAATTAGCTAAAAGAGGTCTAATAAAAGACGTCTAGCCCATAATAGACATAAAATTTTCAGCTGGTCTTCCAATAGTGGCTTTATTACCGAGCACAAGTATTGGCCTCTCTATCAGTTTTGGATGTTCTATCATTTTTATAATTAGCTGATCATCGGTTAGCTTTTTTCCCTTAATTTCAGTCTTGTAAATCGTCTCGCTTTTTCTCATTAGTTCATCAGGTCTCATATCAAGCTTTTCAAGAATGGATCTGAGTTCTTGTTGAGTTAGTCCTTCTTTAAGGTAATCTATTATTTCGGGTTGAATATTTTTTTCGTTTAAAAAGGTTAATCCTTCTCTTGATTTTCTGCATCTTGGGTTGTGATAATATATCATTATTAAACTGATTTTCCGTATGTCATTAGAAATGAATTTAAAAAAGGTTGTAGATCTCCATCAAGTACCTTAAATGGATCATTACTTTGAAAATTAGTTCTGTGATCCTTTACTCTTCTATCGTCTAGCACATAGCTTCTTATTTGTGACCCCCACTCAATTTTCATTTTTCCTGCTTCAATTTCATCTTGTTTTTCTCTTCTCTTTCTCAATTCAACTTCATAAAGTTGTGATTTCAAGAGTTGCATGGCTTTTTCTCGGTTACCTAACTGAGACCTCGACTCTGTATTTTCTATAACAATTCCGCTAGGAGCATGCTTTAGACGAACACCGGTTTCTACTTTATTGACATTTTGCCCACCGGCACCACCGCTTCTGAATGTATCCCAACTGATATCGGCAGGATTGATTTCTATTTCAATAGTATCATCAACACTTGGATACACATAAACAGATGAGAATGAAGTCATTCTTTTGCCCTGAGCGTTAAAAGGGCTAACCCTAACTAATCTGTGCACACCATTTTCACCTTTTAAATATCCGAATGCAAAATCTCCAGAAATTTCTAATGTGACCGTTTTGATACCTGCAACATCTCCGTCTTGACATTGAAGCTCTTTAATTTTAAATCCATTTTTCTCTCCCCACATTAAATACATCCTCAGTAGCATAGAACTCCAATCACAGCTCTCAGTACCACCAGCACCTGCGGTTATTTGAAGTACAGCATCGAGGTGATCTTCTTCAGAAGATAGCATGTTTTTAAGCTCAAGCTCTTCTAATTTTTCCATCATGGATTCAAATTGCTCATTAACTTCTTCTTCAGATACTTCACCTTCTTTGAAAAAATCAAATAGAACTTCTGTATCTTCCAGAGACATTTTTAAATCATCATAGGTATTAACCCAAAATTTCTTTTGTTTAATTCCTTTTAGTACTAATTCTGCTTTCTTTGGATCGTTCCAAAATTCTGGATCTTGAGTGATTAATTCTTCCTCTTTAATGGATTCTCTTTTTTCATCAACGTCAAAGATACCCCCTTAACGCTTCCAGGCGATCATGTGTATTTTTAATTTGCTCTTGAGAAATCATAGATAAAAATTAAGTACAATTTTACTAATTATTTTAACGAAGTTTAATTTCGAAACCAGATTTAATTTCATAGCCTGAAATGTGTTTATTTCTCTTTTTAAGTTTTTTCAATTTTACACCATAAAGTTGTGAAATTGATCTCATACTTTCACCATCTTTTGTTATATGAACCACTACCTTTCCTTTGTTTTTTTTAGGTTGAATAAATATTTTCTCTCCCTTTGTAAGATCATACTCATTTTCAATATCATTGTATTTATATAGTTGCCATAACCTCATGTCAAATTCTTTTGCAATTTCCAACAGTGTTTCTCCTTCCTTACTAATTACATATTTAATCCGGTTAGGATGTAGATATACATTTCTTGAGGATTCAGCAAGAATACTTTGAGTCTCTTTCACCTTATCCAGTTCGTATAGTTGGTTTTCCTCAATTAATTTTATGAGCAAATCAGCATATTTTTTATTAGTTGCATAACCAGCTGTTTTTAGTCCTTTTGCCCATGCTTTATAGTCTGTAATTTTAAAGTCAAATAAAAAAGCATATCGATTGTATTTTTTTAGAAATAAAGAATGGTCTTCAAATGAAGCTATAGCATTTTCATATTTTCTAAAACATTCATTTTTTTTATCATCGTCCTCATATATTTTTTTGCCATCCCAGTTGTGACATTTTATACCAAAATGATTATTGCCCTTAACGGCTAATCTAGAATTCCCATTATTGCTTTCTAAAATGCCCTGAGCCATGGTAATACTAGCAGGAATCTTATGCTTGTGCATCTGTATAATAGCATCTTTACGGTATTGCTCAATATACTGCTCTCTTGTCATGTTTTGACCAGTAATAGAAAACAAAATGAGAAGATATAAAATTGTGGTTTGATATTTTTGAACCTTTAGATTCATCAAATAGTTAGCGCTAAAATTCAGCTCAAATGACACCAAATTTCAAATACAAAAAGAAGTTTTATTATTAATTTGCTAATGTAGTTTTGTTGAAATCGTACATTTTTTGAAAGTTGTTTTCGATGTAATTACCAATTACAACAATATCTGCCCCTGCTTTCCAACAATTGATCATTTGTTCTTGACTTTTTACACCACCACCTACAAACAAGGGAACTTTAGTTGTTTTTTTAACGGTACTTATCATTTTACTACTAATGGGATCTATAGAACCTGACCCAGTATCCATATAGATAAATTTAAGTCCAAGTTGAACACCGGCTAGTGCTGTAGCAGCGGCAATGTCATGTTTATTCTTAGGAATAGGTAAAGATTCGCTCATGTAAATAGCGGAAGTTATGGAATTGGATTCGATTAACATATATCCACAGGGTAAAATCTCTAAATTGGATTTTTGAAGCTTAAAAGCTGTTTTCACATGTTGACCTATTAGTAGGTCTGGATTTCTGCCACTGATTAAACTTAGAAGTAAAATAGCATCTGCCTGAGAACTTATTTGCTGATTATTTCCTGGAAATAATATTACTTTTTTAGAAGAAAGTTCATGGATTATTTTTAAATAGGTTTGAAAAAAATTATGATTGATTAGACTGCCACCAACTAATATATAATCGCATGATGAACGATTAGCCATAATAACAAAATCCGAAAGTTGATTAATTGATATTTTATCTGGATCTATTAATATCCCCCATAATTTTTCTCCCTCTTGACTCCTTTTGTATATCTCAGACGATAACATTTACTTCTTCTCTATAATTTGTATTAAATGCTAAACAGTAGCTTTCAAAGTTTAGAACTTTGATAGTAGAATTAAATTTTATTTCAGGATGTTCACAATAGCCAGAGTAAAATTCGCCATTTTTTTTGATAGTTAAGTGCTCTTTAAAGTGTATGTCTTTTCTCCCATTAATTTTAAACAGAACTTCTTTTGAACACCAATTTTGGATTAATTTTTTGTTTGATTTTCCGGATGTAAAATCGTCATCATTAAGAAATTTATGTTTTATGTGTGTGGCATCTCTCTTAGTTGATTCAATGTCAATTCCACAAGGGTATTTGGCAATAATCATGGCTATAAGGTTTTGAGTATGCGCTACGGAAACAAATTTTTCATTTCCTCTAATGAAGGGCTTGTCATCTTCAAGGTATAATTCATTCCCAGGTGCTAATTGTTCGAAAAGAAGTTTCGTAGCATGAATTTGAATTTTTCTAAAGTTATTCTTATAAGCATCAAGATCTGCATGATAACAGGGGTGTAACACTCTACTAAATTCGGGATTATATTCATGATTAGCTATTTTCCAAATTCCAATATTAAATTTGGACTTGTCTATGAATTGAATTAAAGGCAAGGTGTTTTTTTATGCTTATTTAAATGTATGTTTTTTATTTAACAATCTTAATTAGAAACAAAAAATATTTTTTTTGCTCACATATAAACCTTACTCTTTACATTTGTTACAATCAATATCAATTTCATTGATGGAAAGTAATTCTAATAATATAACCAATGTAAGCCAAGTTGAGGATATAAGACTTAGTCAGGAGGAAAAAATCAGGCTGATTGAAGGTCATTTTAGGTCTATAATGGAAATCCTTCAACTTGATATGGAAGATCAGAGTTTAAAAGACACCCCAAATCGAGTGGCTAAAATGTATGTGAATGAGTTGTTTGAGGGGTTAGATCCAAGTCAAGCACCATCCATTTCAAAATTTGAAAACTCATTTGATTACAGGGGATGTATTTTAGAAAAAAATATTCCTTTCTTTTCCCTTTGTGAACATCATTTCGTGCCTATTAAAGGAGTTGCTCATGTAGCATATTTTGCTAACGAAAAAATCATAGGATTATCTAAAATCAATAGAATTGTAAACTACATTTCAAAAAAACCTCAAGTACAAGAAAAACTAACGGTTGAAATTGTAGATTACCTTAAAAATATTTTAGAAACTGAAGATGTAGCTTGTGTTGTTGAAGCAGAACACCTCTGTGTAAGTATGAGAGGAATTAAAGACGTTAAAAGCCTAACTACTACCGCAGAGTATAGTGGAAAATTTAATATGGATGCTGTTAAGTTGGAATTATTAAGCATGATTAACAAAGGAGATGAATAATTCAATATACATCAAGAATAGCCTCACTGGCAAAAAAGAAAAATTTGTACCTATCCATAGAGACTTCATTGGTGTATATGTCTGTGGTCCTACGGTATATAGTGATGTACATCTTGGTAATTGCAGAACATTTATCTTTTTTGATACTATGGTGAGGTATTTTAAGTTCCTAGGATATAAAGTGAGGTATGTGAGAAATATAACCGATGTGGGGCATTTAGAAAACGATGCTGATGAAGGAGAGGATAAGATTGTAAAGAAGGCAAAATTAGAGCAGTTAGAGCCCATGGAAATTGCACAGAAGTATACGCTAAATTTCCGAGAAGTAATGAGTTGTTTTAATGCGCTTTCTCCAGAAATAGAACCCACTGCAACAGGGCATATTTCTGAACAAATAGAAATGATAAGCGAGATCATAAAGAATGGTTATGCATATGAAGTGAATGGATCTGTTTACTTTAACGTTAAAAAATATATTGATGATGGGTATGATTATGGGGAGCTGAGTGGAAGAAATACAGATGATTTGATTTCCGGCTCAAGAAATCTTGACGGACAACAGGATAAAAAATCTCCACACGATTTTGCACTTTGGAAGAAAGCGGATCACAGACATATAATGAAGTGGAGTTCACCTTGGAGTATAGGTTTTCCCGGCTGGCACTTAGAATGTTCTGCCATGAGTAATAAATATTTGGGCTCAAAATTTGATATACACGGGGGTGGTATGGATTTAAAATTTCCTCACCATGAATGTGAAATTGCTCAAGCAAAAGGAGCTAATCATGAACAACCAGTTAATTATTGGATACACTCAAATATGTTGACATTAAACGGAAAGAGAATGTCTAAATCTACTGGTAATACCATTTTACCATTTGAGTTATTTTCCGGTTCATCAACTCATTTAACTCGAGGTTTTAGTCCTTCAGTAGTTCGATTTTTTATGTTACAAGCACACTATGGTGGTGTTTTAGATTTTTCAAATGATGCTCTAGTAGCTTCCGAAAAGGGTTTTCGTAAATTATTAACGGCCTTAGAAACACTCAATAATCATTCATTTAAAGAAACAAAAATCGATGAAATCATAGAAACTAAAATAGTTTCCTTATGTGATTCTTGTTATGAAAATATGAACGATGATTTTAATACTCCTAAAGTTATTGCATCATTATTCGATTTAGTAAGTTTTATTAATGGATTTAGTTCTAATAACAACTGGAAAATTTCGAAAAACACATTTGAAAAATTAATGCATACTTTTAGTGGTTTTGTAGAGGAGGTTCTTGGCTTAAAAAATGATCACTCAGGGGATAATAATCTTTCTAAAAAACTTATTGAAATGATATTAAATATTAGAAATGATGCTAAGGCTAACAAAAATTATCAGGTTTCGGATCAGATAAGGGATGAACTGAACAAAATTGGAATTGAAATCAAGGATGGAAAAGACAATACCACTTATTCAATAAATGATTAATATGAGATACTTTATTCATTTACTGTTAATTGCGCTACTAATCTTAAATAATGCAGTTTTTTCTCAAAGTTTAGAGGATTTATTTCATGATAAAAAAGAAATTTATTTCAAGTTTAAGTATCAATCTGTAAATAAAACAAACAACCTTTCAAATATCATTTCAATAGATCATAAAACAAATAAAGAGAATGTGTATGCATATGCCACTAAAAATGAATTTAAAGCTTTTTTAAAGTGTGGGATAGCGTATGAATTAGTAGAAGAATTAATTCCTCAATATACAAATGTATCAGGCTCAAAAAATAATTGGGACTACTATCCTACCTACAGTGAATACACCCAAATGATGGAGCAATTTGCTGATTCTTTTCCAAATATTTGCAAACTCCACAATTTAGGTACATTATCATCAGGCCGTAAAATATTGTGTGTACAAATCTCGAGTAATGTGGGTGTAAAATCCAATAAGCCCTCTTTTTTATATACATCATCCATGCACGGAAACGAATTAACAGGATATGTCTTGATGCTAAGGTTAATAGATGACATTCTAAGCGGATACAACACGGTGTCGGAGTATACTCAAATTGTGAATAATGTTGATTTATGGATAAATCCTTTGGCTAACCCTGATGGAGCATATGCATCTGGAAATCAAACCATCTCAGGTGCTACTAGGAATAATGCAAATGGGGTTGATCTTAACCGTAATTACCCTGATCCACAAAATGGATCAAACCCCGATGGAAATGCTTGGCAAGAAGAAACTTTAATTTTCATGGATTTAGCAGATTCAGTTCAATTTGATATGTCATGTAATATTCACACTGGAGCAGAGGTTTTTAATTATCCCTGGGATACTTGGAGTCGATTAACTGCAGATGACCTTTGGTGGAGAAATATAGCCTATCAGTATGCAGATACAGCTCATGCTCATTCTTCAACAGGTTATTTTAATGATTTAAATAACGGAGTTACCAATGGATGGGATTGGTATGAAGTAAATGGTGGGAGACAAGATTTTATGAATTATTTTAGATTTTGTAGGGAATCCACTCTTGAATTATCGTCCAATAAAATACCAAACCCAACTACATTACCTTACTATTGGAACGCAAATAAACGCTCATTAGTAAATTACATAAAGCAATCATTAAACGGTCTTAGAGGATTGGTCACAGATAGCGTCACGGGTTTGCCGCTACAAGCTAGAGTGGAAATTGTAGGACATGATATGGATAGCTCTCATGTCTATTCTAGAACAGATATAGGGAATTACCACAGGTATTTATCTAGTGGGAATTATCAAGTAACTTTTTCTAAAAATGGTTACTACAATAAAACAATTGATGTAAATGTAGTGGATGACCAGGTGGTAATTCATGATGTCCAATTGGTACCTGTTAATGCAGTTTACATAAAAGATATAAATGAAGAAGAGTTAAAAATTATAAATACATTTGACATCTTGGGACGCAAGTCTCCTTTGCAATGGAATTCGATCTATTTACAGCAAATGAGTGATGGAACAGTTCAAAAACTAATGAAAACAAAATGAATAAAATAAGTATATCTCTATTTTTTCTATTTACCATATTGGGGTACTATAGTCAAGAAAAATTAACTAATAAAAAAGGAAGTGAATATGAATTTGAAGTGGTGAAAGAATTGGAAGCAAACCCTGTTCAAAATCAAAATAGAACAGGTACCTGTTGGAGTTTTTCTTCTCTTTCTTTTTTTGAATCGGAGCTTCAAAGATTGGGTAAGGGTACTCATAATCTCTCAGAAATGTATATCGTCAGAAATGCTTACATCGGAAAAGCAGAAAATTATTTAAGAATGTACGGTACTTTCACCTTTGGACAGGGTGGTGCTTTTCATGACATTCCTTGGGTAATTAAAAGATGTGGAATAGTTCCTGAGTCCGTATATGATGGACTTGATTATGGTTCTAAAATTCATTTACATGAAGAGATGGAAAAAATCATGTTTGCTATGCTTAAAGAATTAGCAAAAAAACCTCAAAGTGGAAAATTGACACCAAAATGGAAAACAGCTTTCGAGGGAGTTGTGGATGCTTATTTAGGTGAATTACCCACCAACTTAAATGACTTCAAATTTGAGGTTGAAGGTAAAGCCTATAATCCGTTTACTTATGCTGAAGAATTGGATTTAAATATGCAAGATTATGTGTCGTTAACTTCATTTACACACCATCCATTTTATGAGTCGTTTGTTTTAGAAGTTCAAGATAACTGGGCTATGCAACAAAGTTACAATTTACCTCTCGATGAATTGATGCTGGTTATGGAAGAGGCTATTATGAATGGGTATACTTTTGCTTGGGGTGCTGATGTATCTGAAAAAGGTTTTTCCTCTCGCGATGCCCTTGCTATTCTTCCTGTTGATGAATCTACAATTAGTCAAAAAGGAAAAGATAATAGATATTTTAGTTCCGCAGGTTCAGAAAAAATTAGCAATGCTTTTATGAGTCCTGTAAAAGAAAAAAATGTTTCACAAAAAGAGCGACAAGATGCTTTCGATAGCCAAGAGACAACAGACGATCATGGAATGCATATTACAGGACTAGTAAAGGACCAAAATGGGACAAAGTATTTTAAAGTGAAGAATTCATGGGGAACAGAATACAACCAATGTGATGGGTATTTTTATGCTTCATTTCCTTACATGAGATACAAAACCGTGAATATTTTATTACACAAAGATGCTGTTCCTAAGTCAATTAAGAAAAAATTAGGCTTGTAAGTTGAAGTACGTTTTAATCGCCTTAGTTAAATTATATCAACTTTTGATATCCCCTCTTTTCCCAGCAAGTTGCAGATTTTCGCCCACATGTTCACAATACACCTTGGAAGCACTAAATCAATTTGGCTTTTTTAAAGGCAGTTATCTTGCAATAAAGAGAATATTAAAATGTAATCCGTGGGGGAGTCATGGCCATGACCCCTTACCAGAAAAGTAGATTGATGCTAAAAATAGACATGCATACTCACATCATTCCCAAAAATTTGCCTGATTGGCAGAAAAAATTTGGATATGATGGATTCATTCAGTTAGATCATCATAAAAAAGGATGGGCAAGAATGATGATGGGTGAAAAATTTTTTAGAGAAATCAATGAAAATTGCTGGGATCCAGAAGTGAGAATTAGAGAATATAAGAAATACCATACTCAAGTACAAGTGGTTTCTACTATCCCTGTATTATTTGCCTATTTTGCTAAACCTAAGGATGGCCTTGAGGTTAGTAAATTTTTAAATGATGATGTAGCTGAACTAATAAATAAATATCCTAAAAATTACATTGGTTTAGGTACCATTCCAATGCAGTCCCCCGAGTTAGCAGTAAGAGAACTGGAGCGTTTGAAAAAAAATGGTCTTAATGGAGTTCAAATAGGTTCTAATATTGATGACATGAATCTGAATGATCCAGCATATTATCCTATTTGGGAATCTTGTGAGAAATTAGATTTGGCTGTTTTGGTTCATCCATGGAATATGATGGGGCAAAAGCATATGGGACGTTATTGGCTTCCTTGGTTAGTTGGAATGCCAGCAGAAACATCGAGAGCAATTTGCTCAATGATTTTTGGTGGAATATTTGATAAATATCCAAAGTTAAGAGTCAATTTTTGTCACGCTAGTGGTTCGTTTTTAGCCACGCTCGGAAGAGTAGAACATGGGTTTAATTGTAGACCAGATTTAGTGGCTATCGATAATCCAAATAACCCTAGAGACTATTGTGGTAGGTTTTGGGTTGATTGTATTACACATGACCCTGAAATATTAAAATACATCTTAAAAATAAAAGGATCAAAAAGAGTGACATTAGGCAGCGATTATCCATTTCCTTTGGGTGATTTAGAAATAGGTGATTTTATTACAAA
Organism: uncultured Flavobacteriales bacterium; assembly: GCA_964549345.1. Taxonomy (GTDB): domain Bacteria; phylum Bacteroidota; class Bacteroidia; order Flavobacteriales_D; family Parvicellaceae. The sequence continues at coordinate 21,841 of CAZJVX010000004.1, forward strand.
AATGGATCTTAATAGTGAAGAGGTGGAAGATATATTTTGCAATAGCACGATAGAGTGGTTAAATATCAATAAAGAGGACTATCTATGAAAAAATTAATTTATTCTATCTTATTAATAGCTTGTTTTAATTCTTTATTAGGTCAACATTATTGGCAACAAAAAATAAAGTACGACATGTCCATTAATTTTGACCATTCAACTCATCAATTTTCGGGACTACAAAAAATTACATACTATAATAATTCACCAGAAAATTTATCTACACTTTATATGCATTTATATTATAATGCATTTCAACCAGGTTCGATGATGGATGTACGATCTAGGACTATTGAGGACCCCGACTCAAGAGTTCGAGATCGCATTTCTAAACTTTCACCAAATGAAATTGGCTTTCAAAAAATTAAGACTGTTAAAGATAAAAATGGAAACAGCCTATCATTTGAAGAAGATGGTACTATACTAGAAATTAAATTAAATAAACCATTGAAATCGGGTAAACAAATCAAATTACAAGTTGACTTTTTAGCTCAAGTTCCTGTGCAAATTAGAAGAACTGGTAGATATAATAAAGAAAATGTGGCCTATTCCATGACTCAGTGGTATCCTAAAATGTGTGAGTTTGATAAACACGGTTGGCACACAAATCCATACATTGGTAGAGAGTTTTACGGAGTTTGGGGTGATTTTAAAGTCAGTATTACCATTGATTCTTCTTTTGTTTTAGGCGGCACTGGCATTATTCAGAATCCTCAAGAAGTAGGTCATGGTTATCAAGATCTCTCTAAAAATGTAAAACTATCTAAAAAAGCTAAAAAAACTTGGGTCTTTAAAGCAGATAAAGTTCATGATTTTGCCTGGGCTGCAGATCCTGAATTTATTCATGAAACAACTCTATTAAACAACGGAACAGTTCTTCATTTTTTACATAAAGATGATACTCTAAATATGAACTGGAGTGCTTTAAAACCGAAAGCAAAGAAATGTTTTGAGTATATGAACGAAAATTATGGTTTATATCCTTATGGACAATATTCCATAATTCAGGGGGGCGATGGAGGAATGGAATATCCCATGTGTACTTTGATAACAGCAGAAGGTTCATTAAATGGTTTAATTAGCGTTACTGTCCATGAGGCCATTCACAGTTGGTTTCAAGGACTATTGGGCACAAATGAGGCTAAACATGAATGGATGGATGAAGGCTTTTGTACGTATGCTCAATATGAAGTCTTAAATCACTTAAAAGGTAAAAAAGTAATAAATCCCTTATTGAGGCAATATAAAAGCTATTATAGATTGGTTGAAAATGGAACTCAAGAACCTTTGTCTACCCATGCAGATTTTTATAAAAGAAATTACGTGTATGGAATAAGCGCTTACAATAAAGGAGCTGTTTTTTTACATCAATTGGGCTATGTTGTAGGAGATAATGTGTTGAAAAAAGGATTAAAGAAATATATTGAGGATTGGAAATTTAAGCATCCCGACCCAACTGATTTTAAGCGAATAATGGAAAATATCAGCGGACTTGAGTTAGATTGGTACTTTGAACAATTTGTAGAAAGTACAAATACCATCGATTATGAAGTGTTTAATGTTGAACCAAATAATAGTGGTACTTCAATTACCTTGCGAAGAGTTGGTGATATGCCTATGCCGATTGATATTGTAATTATTGATCAAAGCGATAACAAAACATCCTTCTCTATCCCCCTAAGAATCATGAGAGGAAATAAATCAAGTGATAGTTATTTAAATGATTTTAAAATTCTTTCTGATTGGCCTTGGGTCTACCAATATTATCAATTTGAAAGTCCAATAAAATATGACGAAATAAAGCAAATTGCTATTGATCCATCTAGCAGATTAGCAGATATAAATCCTCAAAATAATGTGTGGGGTAATAATAAGCTTAAACAGCAAAGCCCGATTATTTATATGAACACCAATTAGCTCACTAGAGCTTTTTCTTGACTCCTACTGAAAATAGTTGCTGATTAGCAGTTCTAAATTCCCATATTTCATTGGTTGTTGAGTTCAGTACAGCACTTGTGAAATTTTGATGTAAACCTAAATTTAATTGGACCAATAAATTTAATGACCAACCGTTTTTAAATTGTATATCATTAAATAAATGGTATTGAATTCCAAATCCATGGTAGTTAGAATTCCATTGTGCTTGAATTCCCTGCCCAACAGAGGATCTAATTATGTTGGTTCTATAATATGGGCCTATTCCATGACCTAAAATAAATTTATCAAAGGATTTAATGATTTTCCCCTTTTCAATTGATACTAAGAATTCATTCATTTCCAAGGTGTATGGTGTTTTTGATGGATGAAACTTAATGTGATTTCTTAAAAAATCAGATGCTGAAGTTTCTGCAATAAAATCAAAATAAATACCTAAATTTTCATTTATCACATCATTTATATTTCCGATGAAACTGACTGGATTAGACCACCCAAAAGCAATGTATTTAGTTAAAGTGTCTGATTGAAAAGGGGGCGTATTGACCTGTCCAAAATTTACTGTCCATGCGAAAAAGCAAAAAAACAAAAAACAAAACTTCATCAATTAAAAATATGCAACTGATTAGAAATAGGATCAAATGAGGTTTGGTATGGCTTTAAAGAGTACACCGCAGGTCCTTGAATAACCAATCCATCATAAAGTTGATATTGACTTCCATCACAACTGCACTCAACAAAAGTGTTGGTAGAGTCAACATACGCTTTACCACATGGGTCACTAGCTTCATATGTACAATGCCTATCATATGCACTGAACTGATCAAATGATTGCCTGTAGACAATTATACCCTCAGAACCCCCTGTTATGTATATCCATCCCCCAACTGCATTTAATGCACTGTAACTTGGTAATGAAACATTTATGTATTGATTAACATACACGTATGGAACGATGTTTTGGTTTCTTACGCACCCTGTAGTCAAAACGATTAACAGAAAAAAGGATGTCAATTTAATTTTGTAAATTGCATATAAAGCATTAATGCAAAAGTTAATTTTTTTGATATTGGTTTTTTTGGGCGTTTTTAGCATAAAAGCTCAACATTTGGTAGGTGCTCGTAGCAGTTCTGTAGCTCAAAATTACAAATTACCAAGTTATTCTCATCACCGGTTTGAAGGTTTTTCAGGTAAACAAATTGCCAAACAAGAGTCCAAAAGACAGAAAGAAGAAGAAAAATTTAAAAAACAACTACTTAACAGCCACATAAAAAAGCAAAGTAAGGCAACCCAAAAGCGAATGAAACTGTCATTAAAAAAATCAAAACGATTATTGAATAACAAATCAATAACGCCGGTTTGGTTGGTTTGGGTTAAAAGGAAAAAGGCCTTTTCACAGAGGAAACAAAATAAATATGAAGATTGATTTAACAAGATTTATATTTATTTCTCGAATTGTTTAAAATTCGTTAATAATTGCTTAATTTGTGCGAAGTTCGTTAACTTCTTTTTATTTAGAACTAAAGTTTGATATTATGATTAAAAAAATATTACTTACTACAATTTCGGTTTTTATTTTATCTCATCTGAGTTTTGCTCAACCTCAAGGAGGGAGTATCAAGGGAAAGGTAAATGATGAAACCGGAGAAGGTTTCCCATTTGTTAATGTGGCATTATTCCAAAATGGTAATTTAAAATTTGGAGGAACCACAGATTTCGATGGTGTTTTTAAGATAAGTAATGTAACCGCTGGTTCTTATGATTTAGAGATAAAATTTGTTGGTTATCAAACATATCGATTAGAGGGACTTATTGTAAAGGGAGGAAAATTACTTCCTTTATCTCCTATTCAACTAAAAGAAGCTACTGAATTATTGAAAGAAGTAGAAGTGGTAAGTTATAAAGTACCTTTAATTGATAAAGATGGTGGAGCTTCAGGTGGTACAGTAACAAGAGAAGATTTAGCAAGAATGCCTGGGCGATCGGCAGCTTCTATTGCCAATACTGTTGGTGGTGTTCAATCCGATGCAGATGGAAATATTACTTCCGTAAGGGGTTCAAGAAGTGATGCTACTTATTACTACATAGATGGAATAAAGGTTAGAGGGTCATCTAATCTACCTAAATCCGCAATTGAAGAAGTAAGTGTAATGACTGGTGGTGTACCTGCAAATTTTGGAGATGTCACCGGTGGTATTATTTCCATAACTACAAGAGGTGCATCTAGAACCTATTTTGGTGGGGTTGAAGCAGTTACTTCTGGTATAAAATTAGGAGATGATGTTTACGGGTTAGATAATAATGGTTTTAATTTATTTGAAGCTACTTTGTCAGGTCCGCTATTAATGAAAAGAGACAGTACTGGCAAAAAAACAGACCCTATTTTAGGTTTCTTCATTTCCGGAAACTTTAATCATCAATTGGATCCTAGACCCCTTGCTACCGACCAATTTCGTTTAAGTCCTGAGGTTAGAGATTCTATCATTGCAAACCCATTACGACCTACTGGAAATGGTTTTGGTGCATTTTACAATACTGATTTCTTAACTGAAGATGCCTTTGAACAAGTAAAGTTTAGGCAGAATGTGGCCAGCACAAGAGCTTCTTTGGCGGGTAAAATAGATGTGAATGCAGGGCCAAATGTAAACCTTTCTTTTGGTGCATCTGGAGCTTACTTAAATAGAAACCTTCCAAGTTGGGAAAATTCTTTGTTCAATTATGATAATTTAGGGGAAAGAACAGATTTGGATTGGAGGGTATATGGAAAATTCACCCAAAGATTCCAAAATAACCAAGAAGGAGAGGAAAGAAAAGCAATCAGTAATGCTTATTATACCTTAATGGTAGACTATTCTAAGACTACTGCAAGTACTTTTGACAATACGCATGGTGCTAATTATTTTAACTACGGACATGTTGGTCGATTTGACATCATTAAAGAAGATTCATGGGAGTTTAGAGATTTTGATGGTAATGGTACTATTGATCGAGTTCAATCAGGGGTTAATGATGTAGAAGTAGTTTTCACTCCTTCAGAAACGAATAGAGATTTGGCAGCCATTACTAACCAGTATTTCACATTGTACGATGATGTATTCGACAATTATGAAAACCTCACTCAAATTTTAGATGGAGGAGGACTTTTAAATGGAAATATACCACAAGATGTGTATGGTGTATGGAGAAACTTAGGTAGAAGTTACAATGGTTCTAACCAAAGTGATAATTCACAGTTTAGGATAACTTTTGTAACATCTGCCGATATTGGAGATCACGCTATTTCACTAGGAGCAGAATTTGAGCAACGAACAGACAGATATTTTGGTGTTAGTCCTGTTGGTCTATGGGGGCTAATGAGACAGCTTGCTAATAGCCATACAGACTATGGTAGATCGATTGATTTATCCAACCCAGAATTTGCGACTTTCGGTTCTTTCACTCAGGTATCTTTTCCTACTTTAAATGCTGCTCCAGGAGATTTTTCTGGAACTGATGCTCAATCCTTTTTTGATTACAACCTAAGAAATAGTTTAGGTCTGGATGATGACGGAACTGAATTTGTGAATGTTGATGCCCTTGATCCCAACCAATTTTCTTTGGATATGTTTAGTGCAGATGAGTTACTTAATAATGGTAATAGCTACGTATCTTATTATGGATATGATCATACAGGACAAAAAATAAAGGGAAGACCTAGTTTTGATGACTTTTTCAATCAAAGAGATGAGTTTGGAAATTACACTCGTCCCATTGGTGCTTTTGAGCCAATCTATATTGCAGGATATATAATGGATAAATTCGCTTTTGATGACTTAATTTTTAATGTGGGCGTAAGAGTTGATCGTTTTGATGCAAACCAACAAGTTTTGAAAGATGATTACTCATTGTACCCAGTGAGAACAGTCAATGAAGTGGGTGCTATTAATGGTCAAACAGTTAGCCATCCAACAAATATACCTTCTACTGCAGTGGTTTATATTGATGACATTGAAGATCCAACGGCTATTCTTGGTTACAGAGATGGGCAACAGTGGTATGCTGCTAATGGTACAGCGGTAACCGACCCAGATGAAGTGAAATCATCCGAGTTTTTGGTTCCTCAGCCTTATTTAGCACAAGGTGTATCTCCAGATGATGCAGTAAGTTCTAATGCATTTGAAGATTACACACCTCAAATCAATGTAATGCCAAGAATTGCTTTTTCTTTCCCTATTTCAGACGAAGCATTATTCTTTGCACATTATGATGTACTCACTAAACGTCCTACCACAGCAAACAGATTGGATCCTCTAGATTATTTTTACCTACAAACGGGTAATATTTCTAGAGTAAATAATCCAAATCTTCAGCCAGAAAAAACTATTGATTATGAGCTTGGTTTCCAGCAAGTGTTAAATACAAGATCCTCCCTTAAAATATCAGGATTTTACAGAGAGCAACGTAACCAAGTAGCACTTGTTAACAGAGTTGGGGCATATCCCCAATCATATACTACGTATGGAAATATAGATTTTGGGACCATTAAAGGAATTACGTTTGCCTATGATTTAAGAAGATCTGGAAATATTTCTATGAGAGCCTCTTACACACTTCAATTTGCTGATGGTACGGGTTCTGATCCAAACGCTGCTGCAAGATTAATTGCTACAGATCAGCCAAATTTGAGAACAATCTACCCTTATAACTATGATCAGCGTCACCAAATTATTGTAGCTTCTGATTACAGATATGGTTCTGGAAAAAATTATAATGGTCCAAGAATCGCGGGCAAAGAGATCTTTAAAAATACGGGTGCAAACTTAGTGGCAAATTTTGCATCGGGTATGCCTTATTCAAAATCTCAAATTGTGGTTGGATCAGCCTTGCTAAGTCCACAAAATACCATTTTGTTAGGCGAGCCATTTGGATCAAGAAAACCATGGAATTTTAGAGCAGATCTCCAAATTGATAGAAATATTACGTTAAATTTTGGAGGAGATGATTCAAAAAAGAAGTCTGCTAACTTAAACTTATATCTGTTAATGACCAACGTATTTAATACACTGAACGTAAGAGATGTGTATCGTGCAACTGGAAATGCTGGTGATGATGGTTATCTAAATGCCTCAGAGTACCAGAATTCCATTACTGGTCAAAATAGTGAAGCTACTTTTAGATACCTATACACATTAAAAGCTAATAACCCATATAATTTTGGCATCCCAAGACAAATTAGATTTGGTGCTAAATTGGATTTTTAAATTATTTGAATAAAAATTATGAAGAAAATAGTAGTATTATTTATTGGCGTTTTTTTATTAGGCAGTATTTCAACTTATGCCTATGTTGACCCTGCAAATAGAAAATCAAAAAACTCAAATTCATCAATTACGTTAAAAGCAAGTACTTGTACGCCAGCAACTGGACGAAAATACCTTGAATTTAATAATGTGAAAACATTGATTGAAACGGGGGGGATTATGTGGAGAAACAGGTCCACTGGTGACGCTGATTATGAGGTGCCAAAAGGTTCAGGAGAATTTGTAATATACGCAGGTTCCTTATGGTTAGGGGGAACAGATGCGAATAACCAATTAAAATTAGCTGCTATGCGTTATAGTGGTAACGATTTTTGGACGGGACCATTATCTTATGATGAGAATCAACCTTTTGATGTTTCTCAAGGACAATTAGGGTATGGCCCTGCAAACATTACCCCACAAGTTTGTCAAGAATATGACGAATTCTACATAACTACTAGAGCAGAAATTGAAACATTTAATGGTTGGTATGAATGTACATTAGATCCTGAGTGTGATGCTACGTTGGAATATCCTGGATATCAGACACCTAATAGTATTTTAGAATGGCCTGGCAATTTTAACGAGTTATTAGACAACACAAATACATACGACCCTAACCTTGCCCCCTTCTTTGATAGAAACGGTGATTTAGTGTATGACCCACTAGATGGTGACTATCCTTGGTATGACCTTACAGGTGAGATAGATTGTAGAACAAGCAGAAGGGTAACCCTATATGGAGATTATAATATGTGGTGGGTTTTTAACGACAAGGGAAATATCCATACCAATACAGGAGGTGACGCAATAGGAATGGAAATCAAAGCCCAGGCTTTTGCATTTGCAACTAATGATGAAATCAACTCAATGACTTTTTATAATTATGAGTTAATCAACAGATCTACTCAGTTATTGACCAACACCTACTTTGCGGTTTGGGCAGATGCAGATATCGGATGCTACGCTGATGATTTTACTGGTTGTGATGTGCAAAGAGGTTTAGGCTATCAGTATAACGGTGTGGGGATTGACGGTGGTTGTCAGCAAGCAATAGGTCAAAATCCTCCCGCGATTGGAATAGATTTTTTCGAAGGTCCGTACCAAGATAATGATGGTAGAGATAATGTACTAGATACGGACGTGGGTGCGGCTTATCAAGATGGGGGTATTCCTTACAAAGGATTAGGTATTGGTTACGGAGATGGTATTGCAGACAATGAGCGATATGGCATGAAGAGGTTTACTTATTTTGATTACACTTTGAATAATGTAGCTATGTCCGATCCACAAACAGCTCCAGAATATTATGGATTTATGGAAGGGTATTGGAGAGACAATACACCATTTTATTATGGTGGTACTGGACATCAACAATCATCCCCAGCTCCACTCATAAGAACTAATTATTGTTTCCCTGGTGATAGCGATCCATATAATTGGGGTACCGTTTCGGCAGGTTCAGGTGTAACACCTCCACCGTTTACCAATTGGGCAGAACAGAGCCCAACAGGCCCAGGAAGTTCTGGAAACACGCCAGGGGATAGAAGATTTGTTCAATCTGCAGGTCCATTTACTCTTGAACCCGGGGCATTAAACAACATTACAATTGGAGTTGTTTATGCTAAGGCAATTTCTAGTGACCCTTTTCAATCAGTTGAATTAGTTAGAAAAGCGGATGATAAAGCCCAAGCATTATTTGATAACTGTTTTAGAATTTTAAATGGCCCTGACTCTCCGGAGATGTCTATACAGGAATTAGATAAAGAGTTAATACTTTATTTAAATAAAACGGAAACCATTGAAGCGTATGAAGAGGTTGATCCGGTAATCCTTTCTTACGGTTATCCACCTGAAGACGCTAAATAT
>CAZJVX010000005.1:0-17905 GCA_964549345.1 uncultured Flavobacteriales bacterium
AAAAGATTAGTATGCCTAGCGGTAAAAAAAGAAAAAGACATAAGATGTCTACCCATAAACGTAAAAAGCGTTTAAGAAAGAATAGACACAAAAAGAAGTAAGATACATTTGATTTTCTTGTGCTTCTGTATTTTTTACAGCTAAGCATCACGATCAGATAGGAGGTTAAAGTGTCTTATGAACTAGTTATCAATTCTACTCAAGACGAAGTTGTTACAGCACTTCTTCACGAAAATAAGCTGATTGAGCTTCACAAAGAAGGGTTAGATGATAGATTTAATGTTGGTGATGTTTATTTAGGGAAAGTTAAAAAAATTGTACCTAGCTTAAATGCTGCATTTGTAGATGTGGGGTACGAAAAAGATGCTTTTCTTCATTATTTGGATTTGGGTCCTCAATTCAAGTCCATGAATAAATATGTTCAAGCTTCAGTTAAAGGAAAACAATCCACTCATAAATTGGGTTATAATAAGATTGAAGCTGATATATCCAAGGATGGAAAAATAAAAGAACATATTTCTTCAAACCAACTTATTGCTGTTCAAGTAACAAAAGAGCCTATATCATCTAAAGGGCCAAGATTAAGTGCTGAAGTTACTATCCCTGGGAGATATTTGGTTTTAGTTCCTTTTTCAGAAAAAATTTCGGTATCTCAAAAAATAAAAGATGCAAAAGAGAGAGATCGTCTAGTCCGTTTAATAAATAGTATTAAGCCAAGAAAATTTGGTGTTATCATTAGAACTGTAGCCCAAAATAAAAAGGTGGCTGAGTTAGATCAAGACCTTAGAGATCTTGAACAAAAATGGGCCAGGATGTATGGTGAAATGAAAAATGCTTCACCAAGAAAGAAACTTCTTGGAGAGATGAATAGAGCTACTACTGTACTTCGTGATGAATTGAATAAAGAGTTTAGTAGCATACATGTTGATGATGAAGGCTTATTCAATGATTTAAAAGATTATGTTAAGACTATTGCACCTGAAAAGGAAGAAATTGTTAAGCTATACAGTGGAAAAGTAAGCTTATTTGAATACAGAGGGATTAATAAACAAATTAAAGCCACATTTGGAAGAAAAGTAAATTTAAAATCTGGTGCTTATTTAATTATTGATCACACTGAGGCCATGCATGTCATTGATGTCAATAGCGGTAATAGAAAGGCAACTAATACAGATCAAGAATTAAATGCTTTGGATACAAATATTGAATCTGCTGAAGAAATAGCTCGTTTACTTAGATTAAGAGATATGGGTGGAATTGTGGCAATAGATTTCATTGACATGTACGACCGAGCAAATAACAAGAAATTGGTAGAAAGTTTCAAACAGTTCATGAAAGGTGATAAAGCAAAGCACAACATACAAGCCCCTAGTAGATTTGGAGTGGTTGAGTTAACTCGTCAGCGAGTGAGACCGGAAACTGAAATAAAAACAACTGAAACGTGCCCAACCTGTTTTGGTAAAGGAGAGGTACAGGCTTCAATTCTTATTATAGATGAAATTGAATCGGTATTGAATTCGATTCTCAATGAGGGCAAAGCAAAGAGTATCAATCTTAATGTACACCCTTTTATTGAAGCTTTTTTGAAGAAAGGATTTAAAAGTATTCAACGGTCTTGGTTTCTAAAACATAAAAAGTGGATAAACATCCATCCAATCACAGATTACGGAATCTTGGAATTTCAATTTATTGATGATACTGGGAAAGTGCTTTAAAGGTGGCTCCAGCCTTGAGCTGTTATAGGTATTGAGGTGTTGCCGTGACCTATCAAATTATATCCACTTTCCTTTTTTGTGATATGCCCAATGATAGATAAAGCTCTATTTTTCGAAATAAGCTCAAAATCTTTTTGATTAATCGTAAATAGTAGTTCATAATCTTCTCCACCGTTTAGTGCACAAGTGGATGGATTTAAATTAAAATCTATAGCTGTATTATATGTTAGTTGATCAATAGGAATTTTTTCTTCGTATAGCTGGCATCCTACTTCACTTTGTTTACAAAGGTGTAAAATTTCTGATGCTAACCCATCAGAAATATCAATCATACTAGTGGGCTTAATTTTATTTTTTTCTAGATATTTAATTATATCTTCTCTAGCCTCTGGTTTCAATTGCCTTTCCAAAATATAATTAAAATCATCCAATTCAGGTTGCATATTTGGATCACTTTTCCATACTTCTTTTTCTCTTTGTAGTATGGTTAACCCCAAATAAGCACCCCCCAAGTCACCAGAAACTACAATTAAGTCATTTTCCTTTGCGCCACTTCTTTTGACAATATTATTTTCATCATTTTCGCCAAGAGCGGTAACAGAAATTATCAGTCCAAATGGCGATGATGAAATGTCCCCCCCTATTATATCTACATTATACTTTTTACAAGCAAGCAAAATACCATCATAAAGCTCGTCAATTGCTTCTAGAGTATATTTGCTAGAGAAACCTAAACTCACGGTAATTTGTTTTGGCTTTGCGTTCATAGCATAAATATCACTAAGATTAACTACTACAGATTTGTATCCTAGATGTTTTAGTGGAGTATAGGTCATATCAAAGTGAATACCCTCAATTAATAAGTCAGAACTTACTAATGTATTTTTTTCATGTGCAACTATTCCTGCATCATCTGAAGGCCCAAGAATGGTTGATTTTTGATACGATTTTATTTTTTTTGATATTCTATCAATAAGCCCAAATTCTCCTAATTCTTGAAGGCTTTCTTTTTTATTTGAAGTAGACATTTGAGCAAATTTAATAGATAAAAAAAATCATGCTACATATTTTTGTTTAAGTTTTGAAAACCAGTATACGAGATCGCTCATTTTCTTTTTTTTTAAATATTATTTAGGGTATATTTGCCTATACTAATTTTTTCTAAAAGATTTAATGATAAAAGTTACAGATAATGCTAAATCCAAAGCTCTACAGCTTATGAGTGAGGATGGGAAAAATGGTTACTTTATAAGAGTAGGAGTAAAGGGAGGAGGTTGTTCAGGATTAATGTACGAGCTTGATTTTGATAATAAATTAAATGATAGTGACAAATCATTTGAAGATAACGGTATAAAAGTTGTCGTAGATAAGAAAAGTTTCTTGTACTTAATAGGTACAACTTTAGATTTTTCTGGAGGTCTTAACGGGAAAGGTTTTGTTTTTAATAATCCTAATGCAGATAGAACTTGCGGATGTGGAGAGAGCTTTTCATTATAATTTTACATGTCTTATACAGAAAAAGAATTAAAGAAAGAGTTAGAAGGAAAATCCTATGAATTTGGATTTGTAACGGATATTGAAGCTGAAAAAGCTCCGGTTGGTTTAAATGAAGAAATAATTAAGCTCATTTCCTCTAAAAAAAATGAACCAGATTGGTTATTAGAATACAGGCTTAATGCATTTCGGATGTGGAATAAAATGCCATCTCCAGATTGGGCCCATGTAAAATACCAAGAGCCAGATTTTCAAAACATATGCTATTATTCCGCACCTAAACAAAAAAAGCAATTAGAAAGTTTGGACCAAGTTGATCCTGAGTTGCTAAAAACTATGGAAAAGCTTGGCATTTCAATTGAGGAACAAAAAAGATTAACGGGTGTTGCTGTTGATTTTGTGATGGATTCCGTCTCGGTAGCCACTTCATTTAAGGACAAACTAGCTGATCTTGGAATCATATTTTGTTCATTTTCGGAGGCAGTTCAAAATCATTCTGAGTTGGTTAAAAAGTACATGGGTTCTGTAATTCCAGCATCTGACAATTATTACGCGGCATTAAATAGTGCAGTGTTTACAGATGGGTCATTTTGTTATATTCCAAAGGGAGTAAAGTGCCCTATGGAGTTATCCACTTATTTTCGAATCAATGAAGCAGGAACAGGCCAATTTGAACGTACTTTAGTTATTGCGGACGAATCAAGCTACGTAAGTTATTTGGAAGGCTGTACTGCACCGCAAAGAGATGAAAATCAACTGCATGCAGCAGTAGTAGAGCTAGTTGCGTTGGATCATGCCGAAATTAAATATTCCACCGTACAAAATTGGTATCCAGGAGACGAAAACGGCAAGGGTGGAGTTTTTAATTTTGTGACTAAGAGAGGATTGTGTGGGTATCGATCAAAGATTTCCTGGACTCAGGTAGAAACAGGATCTGCAGTTACATGGAAATATCCATCTTGTATTTTGAAGGGTGATTATTCCGTGGGTGAATTTTATTCAGTTGCACTTACTAATAATTATCAGCAAGCAGACACAGGAACTAAAATGATTCATGTAGGTCGAAATACTAAATCTACTATCATTTCTAAAGGAATTTCTGCTGGGTTCAGTCAAAATAGCTACAGAGGCCTTGTTAAAATCGGGAAGGGGGCAAGAAATGCAAGAAACTTCTCCCAATGTGATTCTTTATTGATGACAGATCAATGCGGTGCACATACATTTCCATATATTGAGTGTCAAAATCCATCAGCAATGGTTGAACACGAGGCAACTACTTCAAAAATAGGTGAAGATCAACTTTTTTATTGCACGCAAAGAGGCATTCCAGAAGAAAAGGCGATCAGTTTGATTGTTAATGGGTATGCAAAAGAAGTATTAAATAAACTTCCTATGGAGTTTGCAGTCGAAGCTCAAAAATTACTTGAAATTAGTTTAGAAGGATCCGTAGGATAATTAAATGATAAAATGGATACAATATTAAAAATCGAAAACTTACATTGCCAAGCTCAAGACCATAAAATCTTAAAAGGACTTAATCTGGAGATAAAAAGAGGAGAAGTTCATGCTATTATGGGTCCTAACGGTTCTGGTAAAAGTACATTGTCTTCCGTTTTAGCTGGGAAAGAAGAATATGAAATTACAGCGGGTAAAATACTTTACCAAAATGAGGATATAAGTGATCTAAGCCCTGAAGAAAGATCGTGGAAAGGAATGTTTTTAGCATTTCAGTACCCTATTGAGATTCCTGGAGTCAGTAATATCAACTTTTTGAGAACGGCCTTGAACGAAAAGAATAAGGCTCTTGGTACAGATCAAATATCAGCCAAGGATTTTTTAAAATTGGTAAGTGAAAAATCATCATTAGTTGGTTTAGATAACAAACTTAAAAATCGATCAGTTAATGAAGGTTTTTCAGGAGGAGAAAAGAAAAGAAATGAAATTTTTCAAATGGCTATGCTCGAGCCAACTTTATCCATTTTAGATGAAACAGACTCTGGTTTAGATATTGATGCGCTTAAAATAGTTTCTAATGGGGTTAATACTTTAAAATCAAAAGACAATGCAACTATAGTAATCACGCATTATCAAAGGTTATTGGATTATATAGTTCCAGATTTCGTACATGTATTATGCGATGGTAAAATTGTCAAAACAGGAGACAAGTCTTTAGCTCTTGATCTTGAAGAACGAGGTTATGATTGGCTTAAATTAGAAGAGGCCATTTAATTTTTAGCCAAGTAATGAGTAAATTAAATTTCGATAAAAACTCATTTCCAATTGATGACCACACATGGGACTCGATAGATGCTGCTAAATTGCCTAACAAATCAGAAGAAAATTGGAGATATTTAAAGTGGGGCAAACTAAGAAAAATTAATTTTCATGGTAATTTTAAAAATAATCTTTCTAATCTTGAGGGGCTGGATTTACCTAAAATAGAAGGCTATTTAATTATAATTGAAAATGGAGTTTTTAACGAAAAAGCTTCTCGTATTCCTGTGAATTCAGTTGAGTTAAAAATTTCAATTACTGAGGACTCTTTTGATAAAAAAAAGGATAATTATTTTGATATTTTAAATGCTTGTTTTGTAAGTAAATCAGTCACCATCAGCACTGCAGAAAATGTAAAAATTAAAGATCCAATTAATATTGTAAACGTGATTACTTCATCAGAAGGACTAGTTAATACAAAAACACAATTTTATATTTCAAATAATTCTTCTCTTACTTTGAATGAATTCTTTCTCTCAAGCGAAGAAACAGAAAATGGACTAACCAATCATCAATCCCATATTTTAATAGAAAAGAATGGTAACTTTGTGTTGAATAGATATCAATATCCAAATCACAACTTCCAGATTTGTAAAGATGAGGTATTCCAAGAGGAAGAATCCTATTTTGTTTCTAATAACTTCAGTTCATCTGGTATATTGGTTAGAAACGATATTCATGTAAAAGTAAATGGTGAAAATTGCCATACTGAATTAAATGGAATTTTTGCACCCTCAGAAAATGAATTTATAGATAACCATACTCTAATTGATCATATTGCTCCAAATTGTAAATCTTTCGAAAATTACAAGGGCTTAATAAAGTCAAATGGTGTGGGGGTTTTCAATGGAAAAGTTATTGTGGAAAAAGACGCACAAAAAATTGAAGCTTTCCAGCAAAATAACAATATTCTTATTCATGATGATTCTACAGTATATTCTAAGCCTGAGCTAGAAATATATGCTGACGATGTAAAATGTAGTCATGGCTCTACAACGGGTCAATTTGATGATGAAGCCCTATTTTATTTGAGATCAAGAGGCCTTAGCCAGGACTCTGCAATGAAATATTTAACATTGGGATTTATACATGAAATACTGGACTGCTTTAAGAATTTAAATCATAGGAAATTTATTTTAAAGAAATTCCTTCTGAATTAAAAGGCATAAAATTTGTAATTTGATCATCATGAGTTACAGATTTTTCTTCTTGCTTATCGCAAATATGTTTTGTGTTCTTGCTTATCCTCAGGAATTAAAGCTTTCATTTTCTGAGCCATTTAACTCTGTCGGACTAGAATCCATTTCATGTATTCCAATCGAAGATAAAATAGTCCATGTACAACAAAAAAGTAAGGAGGACCTCTGCGCACTAACTGTTCATGTTTTTGATGCTCAGTTGAAAAAAAAAGCTTCATTTGAATTAAATGAACCTCAATACACATTTCTTTCTGTAAAATACTTTTTTAATGAAATTTTTGTGTTTGCAAGTCGCAATGAAAACAATCATACGTATTTATTTTATACAAAATTTGATTTACAGAAAGGTTTTTTTTCATTTAAAGAAATTTTTAAAGAGCCTCACAAAGCTGGTTATCCTACCACTTTTGTATTTCCAGAAAATTCATACAATTCAGAGCTAAGTATTTTGGCTGAACTACCCTACGTTAAAAACAAGAATGAAGATATAAAATTGTTGATTTTTGATAATCAAATGGTATTGACCAAAGAGACATATAATAAGTTGGAAATAAATTTTGATCCGAAGAGAGATAACAAGTTAATCGTATCCCCAAAAGGGAGAGTTTTTTTAATAAAAACACATTGGCAAAAAGGAAATAATTTTGCAATTTATAAGTTAGGCCAAGGAACCACTCAAGAGAAAGTTATTAAGTTGAATAGAAATAAAATTTCAGCTTTAGATTATTTTTTTAATTCAAAAAATGAGTTGGTTATTGCTGGTTTCTATAGTTCTCAAATCAGGTATAACTACGAAGGTTTTTTTTTATTGAAGTATGATCAAGATTTACATTTGACTCATAAAAACCAATATTATTTTAGTGAAAAAATCATTAAAACATTTAAGTCCGCTAAAGACATTAAGGAATCTGGTTTTGGATTAGATAAATTCAGATTAACTAGTTTTAATTTGGATCAAGAGGGAAATCATTTTTTAGTAGCGGAACATTTAGGTAGAAAGAAGACGAAAGATGTTAACAATTGGTATTCTGAGGGAATGACAATTGTTAAGTTCAACAAAAATGGCAATTATGTGTGGGGCTGTCCAATTAAAAGAGAGCAGATAAACTCCTCACGAAGTTTCATAGGTAGTTTTACCTTAAATAATTTTACTGAACCATATTACTTCTATAATGTATTATCCAATCTTGATTTAAAGAAAGGTATACCTCCAAATTATGGCACTAATAATTATTGTGGAACTAATCATATTACTTTTGATGATTTTGGAATATATTCTACTAAAGAGCTTTTCATTTCCTTTCCAGATACCCAGAAATGGGCATTCAGTCCCAATCAGTTAAACCCACTAAAAAATCAAAAATCAATATTTGAAATTACCACAGAAATGGGGGATAAGTCTTGTTTAGCAATAATCAATTAATTTAAAAGATGTTTACTTCTCGTTCTAACTTAACTTGAAATTTGTTGTAAATATCCTCTAAAATATCTTGAGAAAGGTCGAAAATTTCTTTTCCATTAGCATTGTTATAATTTACCAAAACAAGAGATTGTTTTTTGTGAACACCAAAATTCCCAAAATCTTTTCCTTTCCAGCCTGCTTTCTCAATTAGCCAACCCGCTGCAAGTTTTACTTGCTTTTCATTCACAGGGTATGAAACAACTTCAGGAAATTTAATTTTAATTTTTTTAAACTGTTCCTTCGTAATAATAGGGTTTTTAAAAAAGCTTCCTGCATTTCCAATTTTATTTGGGTTTGGAAGTTTACTTGTTCTTATCTCTATTACGGCATTACTAACATCTTTTAGAGTAGGTCTGCTAATTTTATTTTTAATTAACGTATTACTAATATCTCCGTATTTAGTATTTAATATAGGTTTCTTTTGTAATCTCAACTTAATATCTAGTATGATATATTGGTCTTTAAGATCATTTTTAAATACACTTTCTCGGTAACCAAACTCGCATTTTTTTCGGTCAAAAGAAATAACTTTTCCTGTTTCAATTTGATATGCATTTAGTGAAATAAATGTGTCTTTAATTTCAGCCCCATAAGCACCTATATTTTGCATTGGTGCCGTACCACAATTTCCAGGAATTAGGCTCATATTTTCAACTCCTCCCCATTTGTTATTCACGGCATAGGTGACAAATTTATGCCAATTCACACCGGCTCCTATCTGAACCTCAACTATATCGTTAGTTTCTTTTATTACCTCGATTCCTTTAATTTCGTTTTTAATTACTAAACCATCATAATTAGATGTAAATAAAATATTACTACCTCCTCCGAGAATTAATTTTTTTTGACTCTTGAAAAGTTGGTGCTGGTATAATTCATCTAAATCTTTTAGGTTATTTATTCTTGTGAAAAAAGACGAACTACAGTTTATACCAAAAGTATTATAGCTTTTTAATGATTTATTTTTAGCGATGTCCATCAGTAGCAAACCTAAATATAATTTGTCTTATATAGATGTATTTATTGGCAAACAATAAATTTTCTATTTATTTGTTTTCTAAATAAAACAAGATTAAAACAACAGTTCTTACAGTCACCAATGATTTAAGTTATGATCAACGAGTAGATAAAGTTTCTCGCTCATTGACTCAGAATAATTGGAACGTACTGCTAATTGGAAGGAGGTTGTCAAGTTCAAAAAAACTTGATCGAAGTTATAAAACACATCGTATTTCATTAATTTTTAATAAGGGATTTCTTTTTTATGCAGAATATAATTTGAGATTAGTTTTCTTTTTACTATTCAAAAAAATACATGTTTTACACGCAAATGATTTGGATACATTGCTTTCCAT
The DNA here is from genome assembly GCA_964549345.1 of uncultured Flavobacteriales bacterium. Taxonomy (GTDB): domain Bacteria; phylum Bacteroidota; class Bacteroidia; order Flavobacteriales_D; family Parvicellaceae. Next base: position 9,500 of record CAZJVX010000005.1, read on the forward strand.
GTGGCTACTCTCAAAATTAAAGAAAGTTCCGTTGGTTTACGATAGTCATGAATTCTTCCTTGGTGTTCCAGAAATTCAAAATAAAAAAATGGTGAAATTCATTTGGCAGCTCATAGAAAGGATGATTTTCCCAAGATTAAAGTACGTATTTACTGTAAATGAGTCTATAGCACAATTGTATTACAAGGCCTATAATGTAAATGTTAAAGTCCTGCGAAATGTTCCAGAAAAAAGTAAGATAGATTTGATTAAAACTAAATTAGACTTGAATTTACCTAGCTATAAGCCTGTAGTCATATTACAGGGCTCAGGAATTAATGTGGATCGTGGTGCAGAAGAATTATTAGAAGCAATTGCCTTGCAAGATCAATTTTTTTTGTGTGTTATTGGTAAGGGTGATGTATTTGAAAAATTAAGAGTAAGAGCTTTAAGTCAGGATTTATCTACAAAAACCATGTTCATAGATGCAATCCCTTACAAAGAAATGATGCAATACACTATGCTCTCTGATATAGGAGTAAGTTTAGATAAGCCTAATAACTTGAATTATGAATTTAGTTTACCAAATAAGTTCTTCGACTACATTAAGGCAGGTATTCCAGTAGTGTCAAGTCATTTAATAGAAATCAGAAAACTTGTAGAGCAATTTAACTGCGGTACAATGACAACTTCTCATGATCCTCATGAAATTTTAGATGCACTTCAATATGCGTTTGAAAATAGGTCATCTTTTAAGAAAGGAGTACGTCAAGCTAAAGCAGAGTTAGTATGGGAAAAAGAAGTAATAGATTTAATAAATTGTTACAAAGAAATTGCATAAAAAGCAATTACATATCGTATCCTTTGATGTTCCCTTTCCTGCTAATTATGGTGGAGTAATAGATGTTTTTTATAAAATAAAGTCACTGCATCGAGAAAGAGTAGGTGTTGTTTTACATTGTTTTCAATATGGTAGAGAAAAAAGTGAGGAATTAGAAAGTATATGTGAAAAAGTATATTACTACAAGAGAAAAATGAATTGGTTAGGTTTTTTTTCTAAAACACCCTTTATTGTTTACTCAAGAAAAAACAAAGAGTTATTTCAAAACCTTATGAAAGATGATTTTCCAATCATTTTTGAAGGGATACATACCACAGCATCAATTTCTAAGATAAATAAAAAAAGGACTTTTATTCGTTCACATAATATAGAATGGGAATATTACAAAAACTTACTTATTTCTGAAAAGAACCTTTTTAAGAAATTCTTTTTTTGGGTTGAACACATTAAATTGAAATTTTACGAAACAAAAATTTATAAAGATCAAAATGTATTGGCCATTTCAGAAAAAGATCAAAAATGGCTTATTAATAATGGAGCTAATGCAGTATTAGTTAATCCATTTCATCGAAATGAATCAATAAAAATTTTGAAAAAAACAGATGATTATGTACTGTATCACGGGAACTTTAATGTAAGTGACAATGAAGATGCGGCAATGTATTTTATAGAATTATTTAAGTTCCTTCCTATTAAGCTTAAAATAGCAGGACTAAACCCAAGTAAAAAGATGAAATCATCCGCTTTGGGATGTAATAATATAACTATAATAGATAGTCCACAAGATCAAAAAATGATTCAATTAATCAGAGACGCTAGATTAAATCTTTTTTATTCAGCCCACAGCTCTGGTGTCAAGTTGAAGTTAATCAATGCGCTATTTAATGCGCAAAGATGTCTTGTTAGTCATGAGTTTTTAGTTAATTCAGATTTATCTCTCATGTGTATTTCTGTTGACCAAGCTAATTGGAAAGGTAAAATTGAGGATGAGTTTAATCGAAATTTTAATATTGAAATGATAAAAAACAGGAAAGAAATATTAAATAATTATTCTTGCTCATTTAATATAAATAAAGTATGCCGTTTAATTTTTCAGTGAATTATTCTAAAATTTTTTTGTCTTTAAACTGTATAATTCTTCCTGGAAACTTCTGAATAATATCATAATCATGTGTAGCCATTATGATAGTTTGATTTGAACTGGATATGTTTTTCATTAGCTCCATGATTTTCAAACTAGTCTCGGGATCTAAATTTCCTGTAGGTTCATCTGCTATGATAATTTTCGGGTCATTTATTAGAGCTCTTGCAATAGCTACACGCTGTTGTTCTCCCCCTGAAAGCAAATGAGGCTTTGAATTTGTTTTCTCTTTCATTTCTACCATTTCAAGTAGTTCTGTTGCTTTGCTCTGAATATTTTTTTTTCCTTTCCATCCAGTAGCTCTCATTACAAATTTCAAGTTATCTTCTATGGATCTGTCCATTAGTAGTTCAAAATCTTGAAATATGATTCCAAGCTTTCTCCTTAGCGATAAAATATGTTTTTTTCGACTTTTTCTTAGGGATTGGCCATCAACAACAATATCCCCACTCTCAATTTCTATATCTCCATAAATGGATTTCAATAAGCTACTTTTTCCACTACCAGTTTTTCCAACAAAGTATACAAACTCGCCTTCATTAATGTTGAGACTGATATCATTTAAAATTTCATTTTGTTGTTGTTTGATATAAACTTTATTGAATTTTATAAGAGGTTCAGTTATCATAAATAGAAAAAGTTGTAGATCAAATTTAAAATATTATCCAACATTGGTTTTAGGATGAGTGATTAATGTTAACATAATATGGTTGAAAATATTCAAATGAAGAGATTACCCAAGACATTGACCTAATTATCTTTAAACTATTATAATTCAACACCAAATTAAGTTCATATAAAAATGTTGAGGAAGAGTCTATTTATTCTTTTATTGTGCTGTTATTTCATTCAAGTTACGGGTCAAAAGACCTTTATTTACACGGATGAATATAAAAGCTATAAGTATGCTCAAGAACTTTATGATAAACAGAAATATAGTGCTGCCCAGGCATATTTCAAAGAAATTATAAATGGAATACCAAATACACAAGATGAATTACGCATAAATGCAGAGTATTATTTTGCTGTTTGTGCATTGCATTTATATCATCATAATGTGGAAACACTCTTAACAAGATTTGTACTTGATCACCCTGACCACCCAAAATCAGAACGAGTTTATCTCCAACTCGCAAGGCATTATTATCGAATGAAAAAATTCACTAAATCAATAGAATATTTTGAAAAAATTGATCAATATGATCTATCTACTGAAGATCAAAATGAGTTTTTATTTAAACTTGGTTATTCAAAGTTCATGAGAAAAAAGAAAGATGAGGCGAAGGTGAATTTTAATGAATTATTACAGCGCAAATCAGATTATAAAGTTCCAGCCACATACTATTATTCTCATATTGCCTATGAGGAAGGGAAATATCAAACCGCACTGGTCGGCTTTAGATCAATTTCTAAAAGTAAAATGTTTAAGTCGATCATCCCTTATTACATAACTCAAATTCTTTACCAACAGCATAAATACGATGATCTAATAGCTTATGCGCCCGTTTATATTGATTCGGTTATAGAAAAACGAAAAGGCGAATTTGCAAAACTTATAGGTGACTCATATTATAAGAATCAAGATTACATCAAAGCGATCGATTATTATAAAGTCTTTAAAAAATACGCGAAAGCGGATAGAGAATCTAATTATCAAGTGGCTTTTTCTTATTATAAATTAGGAAATTTTGAGAAAGCCATTTCGCTGTTTTCTAGAGTAGTTTATAAATCAGATATGTTGTCACAAACCTCTTATTACCACATGGCAGATGCATATTTGAGATTAGATGAAAAGGATTATGCTAGAAATGCGTTCCAAGAAGCAAGTAAGCTTGATTTTGATGAAGAAATAAAAAGAAATTCCTTATTTAATTATGCAAAATTAGCCTTTGAACTAAGTTATAATCCTTATGATGAAGCTATAAATGCATTTCATGAATTTATAGAAACCTACCCAAATACAGAAGATGCCAAAGAAGCGTATGAATTTTTATTAAAAGTTTATCTAACTACTAAGAATTATGATGATGCCTTAACATCCCTTGAAAAAATCAAGGAAAAAGACCCAAGGATGCAAAGTGCTTATCAGACCATAGTTTATAATAGGGCTGTTGAGCATTTTCATAATAGAAATTACAGTGATGCCATCCAAAGTTTTGATCTAGTTAGGCGCTACCCAATTGATCAAAAGTTAAATGCCTTAAGTGAGTTTTGGAAAGCAGAATGTTTTTATAAATCAGCAAAATTTGGAGAGGCTATTTCTACCTATGAAAAGTACAGATACACTAATGGCGCCTTATTAACAGCTGAGTACAATGATTTAGATTTTCACCTAGGATATGCCTATTTTGAAAAAGCTACTCCATACACAAACGTAAAATCCTATAATGTAATTAAGCAAAAAAATGATTTGGATAAGTCAATTCAATATTTCAGAAATTACATTCATCAATCAGATTTTTCTGATTCATCAAGATACCATTCTGCGTTAGTTAGGATTGCTGATGCCTACTTTGTGTTAAAAAACGACAGTCTCGCGATTGAAAATTATCAAAAGTCTTTAGATATAAAAGGTTTTAATCACAGTTATGCCTTGTACCAACTATCAACTTCTCAAGGTCTTATACAGGACTATGATGGTAAAATGGAAACATTACAAAAACTAACGGATGAATATCCTAAATCTAGATACCAAGTTCTTTCTTTATTGAATTTAGCACAAACCTATAAGGATTTAGAAAAGAATACTGAAGCCATAAATACGTATTTAAAGTTTATTGATGAGTATCCAAATAATAATTTCATCTCCACAGCTTTTGTTGAAGTTGGAAGTATTTACATCAAGGATGGTAATCTTGACGAAGGAGAAAAGTACTTACTAACGGTCTTAGATAACTATCCAGATGCGGAAATCGAAAATGAATTAGCAGTAGAATTAATGATGGAAGTGTATGCAAAAAGAAATGATTTACCAGGATATTATGTGTGGTTGGATGAAAGAGGTATAGCTGTAAGTGAGCAACAAAAAGACTCCACTTTCTGGCAGCCAGTACAAGTGGCAAGGGACAATGGAGATTGTGATCTTCAGATTGAAAAAGCTACTTATTATCTAGATAATATCTCAAACCCAATAAAAGAAATTTCTGCTCATTATTACATGGCTACATGTTATTACACTTCAGGCCAGAAAAATGAAGCGTTGTATCATTATGATTTTATTACCACAAAACCAAATAACAATTATTTTACAGAGTCATTAAAATATGCTGGTGAAATCACATTTGATTCAGAGAACTACAAATTGGCATTAGGTCATTTTTCTACATTAGAAAATGTGGGCGTAACTCAAGAAGATTTATCACTTTCTAAAAGAGGGCAGATGTATTGCTTTTATTATTTAGATAATTTCCAGTCTGCTATAATTTATGCGAAAAAAGTACTATTGTTAAATCACCCAAATGATAAAGTGGTTGAAGATGCTAATTTGTTTTTAGCAAATTCATATAAAGAATTGGGATTCTTGGATAGCGCTCTTATTTCCTATGAAAATGTCATTGCTACAGCGAAAAGTGAAGTGGCTGCAGAAGCCAAATATAACATGTGTCATATCTATTACTTAAACAAAGACTATGAAAATTGTGAGAAGCAAATCATGGAGTTGGTTCAACAAAAGCCAACATATGATTATTGGTTGGCAAAAGGAATCTTGTTATTAGGTGATAATTTCACTCAACTAAAAGATTACTTTAACGCTAAGCATAGTATACAAAGTATTATCGATAATTACGATGGTCCACAAAAGGACGAAATTTTAGCTGAAGCAGAACAAAAGCTAGAGTATGTTAAAAATTTAGAGCAGATTGAACTAGATGATGAGCCAGACCAAGAAGAAATAGAAATCGATTTTCAAGATATTGATCCGAAAGATCAAGAGCTTTTTGAAGATCCTTCTAAAGGAAAAACTGAGGATAATGAAAATAATGAAGATGGTAATTAAACAATCATGTAAAACTGTAATGGTATTGGGCTGTGTTATCATTGGATTCAATATTTCAGTAGCTCAAAACAATAATGGATCAGATGAGACTTTCCTTGGAGTAGGTTCAGGGTCACGGAAAATTGCAAGAACCCCAAAGGTAGCTACTAATCCCCTGCAAATTGATTCATCACTTGAGATGGATGAAGTAAAATATTACTTGGAACCTAAACAGCAGGAAGTAAGTTACGAGATTGAAAATATAACTCCAGCCAAGTTGAAAATAGTTGAGCCATTGGATAAGCTATATTCAGGTTATTTAAAAGCAGGAGCTGGAATGTACTTCACCCCGTTTTTCGACTTGAATTATGCGTCAAAAAGGTCAAAATATGAAAGTTGGGGGGTTAAAAGTAATTTTCAAAGTAGTTTAGGAAGCATTAGAGAAATGGGTAATACCACTTACTCCGATGTTCTCGTAGGAGGGTATTTTCAGAAGTTTTTTTTAGATCACGATTTGTGGGCGGAGTTAGACTACGAAAGAAATCGATACCAATTTTATGGCTTAGACACCTCTTTATATAGTAATGTATTTGACGATACTTCCACCAATTTCAGACAGAACTATGATTTATTTGATTTCCATATGAAATTTAACTCCAAGAATACAGGAAGAGACACCAATAAGTTAAGATACAAAACCTGGCTTGATTTCCACCATTTGAATAGTAATTATCAATTTTCAGAAAATCATTTTTTATTAGGCGGTCATTCTGGTTGGGTCATTTTAGAAAATGAATTTTTGGGCACTTTTGAACTGGACGTCAATAACATTAACCAACCCAGTCTAACATTAGACACTAGTACATATCAAATCCAAGTGGGAGAAGGGTTAAATGCTCAAACGTCAGCTATTTTAAGATTAAATCCTCATATATATACCAGAAAAGATAATTTAATTGCTAAAGTTGGTTTGTCGTTACAATCTGATATTGTTTCCGAAGCTAAATTTTATTTATTCCCTGACATAGAGGTCAGTTACAGTTTATTTAATGATGTTTTTATCCCTTATGCAGGATGGAAAGGTGATGTCCAGAGAAATACATTTAATAAAATCAGATTAGAAAACCCATTCATTTCTGAAGATTTAGATCTTTATAATACAGTTCAGCGATCTAATTTATATGCAGGTATTAGAGGTTCTTTAAGTAGTAAATTCACATTTAATTTCTCCACAAATGTGGAAAGATTTGACAATTTCTATTTTTATGTACCTGATACTACTTCTTCGTTAGAAAATAAGTTTCAGGTGACCTATGATAAAGTCAATAGAACCACAATCCTTGGTGAAGTTACCTACCAAAATGGAGAAAAGTTAAAATTAGCAGGAAAAGCAGAATACTTCATTTATAAACTTAAGATTGATGATGGTGATGAGGACGCGAAAGCTTGGCAGCGTCCAGATTTTATGTTGACCGGCTCGGCTATTATTGACCTTTCTGATAAGCTAATAATTAGAAGTGATTTGTATTTAGTAGGGTCGAGAAATGTATATTCATATCAAATCCCTACTCTCTCTAATAATATCGTAGAGGATTTCGTAAATAATTCTCATTTTGATGAAATATCCTATAATAGATACGCTTTCAAACTTAAACCATTTGTGGATATGAATTTATCGGCTGAATACAGATATAATGATAAGGTTTCTGCTTTTATTCGATTTAACAATTTCACTGCAAAAAGGTATCAGTTTTGGACAAATACTCCGGTCCAATCTATAAATATATTTGGAGGGGTAACGCTTAGTTTTTAACACTGTTGAAAACTCCTCTATTTACAGAGAAGATTAAGGCTATTTTATACGCTTAAAAAGCTATATTTGCGCAACAAATTTAACGACATGAGTGAAGAGAAGAAATATTCCGCGGATAGTATCCAAGCTTTAGAGGGTATTGAGCATGTTAGAATGCGACCTTCAATGTATATCGGAGATGTAAGTTCTAGAGGATTACATCATCTTGTATATGAAGTAGTTGATAACTCTATAGATGAAGCCTTGGCTGGCCATTGTGATGCTATTTCAGTAACCATCACAAAAGAAAACGGAATAAGAGTAAAAGATAATGGGCGTGGAATTCCTGTTGACATGCACAAAAAAGAAGGTGTTTCAGCTTTGGAAGTAGTAATGACCAAAATTGGTGCAGGAGGTAAATTTGACAAAGATTCTTACAAAGTATCTGGTGGTTTGCATGGTGTTGGTGTTTCTTGTGTTAATGCCTTATCCATTTATTTGAAGGCAACCGTGTACAGAGAAGGGAAAATTTGGGAACAAGAATATTCAAAAGGTAAAAAAACGAAAGAGGTAGAGGAAGTAGGGGAAACAACAGACAGGGGTACTCAAGTAGAGTTTAGTCCTGATAAAGAAATTTTTGATGATATAGTTTACTCTTATGACACGCTTTCCGCAAG